>NZ_DAOUCJ010000075.1 GCF_034432235.1 Thermoflexus sp.
CGCGGCAAAGGGCCTCCGCCGCGGTGGGGGCGATCCAGGCCAGGGGGAAGCCCTCCGCTTCGGCCAGGGCCTGGAGGCCGAGGGCCCGGAGGGGGCATCCGCTCACCACGCCGATCGCCATGGCGTTCCCTCCGCCCGGATTCTACTTTAGGATTCTCATACATTCGGATCAAGGGTGGACCAGGAGGATCGGATTCGGCTTGAACGCCCGGGAATGGGCCTTCGTGCCAGCGGGCCCGGCGGTGGCCCGATGATCCAGAGGGGCTGGCGATGGGCCTCATCCCGGGGGCGCGATCCCAGTCGGGAGGCAGCGGAGATCTTCATGGAACCGCCACAACCAATAATGCGTTGTCTCCTCCCGCCTGTGGAGATACCCCCTGGATCGCCAGATGGCGAGCGTCGGGCGACCACCGCGCCGTAATGGGCTCGAATCCCGCCGTGCGCCAGCGCTCTGCCCAACGCCATTCGTGGGCCAGCTCCAGAACGGCCACCCCGTCGTCCAGGTGCAGGGCCAGCCTCCCGGAGTCCGGGGACCAGGCCAGGAAGCCGTGCGGGCGCACCGGGGCGAAGACCAGGGGTTCGCGGCCCGGCGGATCGGTGGAACGCACCCAGGCGGCGGAGGCTTCCCGACCGTTGAGATCCTGAAGGGCGGCGAGCCACTCGCCGTTCGGAGAGAAACGGGGATCGGTCAGCGGCCCCAGGTTCTCGGCCTGACCCGACTCGGCGTGGTAGAGATACCAGACGTCGTGTCCCTCCCTCCCCAGGGCCTGCACGAGGAGATGATAGGTGTCGGCGGAACGGGTGCCCAGGGCCCTGCAGACCCGGTTGGAACAGCCCATGCCGAGATATTCCGGCGCCCCGCGCACCACTCCTTTCCCGGGCATCAGGATCAAAGGCCCTCCGATCACGGGAGCCGTGATGAGCACTTCCCGGTTGCTCAACCAGAGGTCGGGGCCGGGCGCGCCCTCCGCCGGCTGGGACTGCCACGTGGCTTCCGCCTTCACCTTTCCGGTCGTCAGGTGGATGACTCGGGTGCCCGTGTCGTCGGAAACGGCCAGGTATGTGCCATCCGGGGAGAAGCTGCCGGCCACCAGGCGGCCATCCTGCCGGCGCAGGGCATGCGTCTCCCGGTCGTAAAGATAATCGCTCCTTTCCCCGCTCAGGATCAGGGTGGTTTCAGGGGTTGACACTTCGACCCCGGTCAACGTCCCGGCGGCGGTTCGGAGGAGGAGACGGTGGTGGGACGCCCGCTGAATGCTCCAAATGGGCTCCGGCAGATCTCGAACGGCTTCGGGGGATCGGTCACGACATGGCGTGAACTCGACGAGCTGGTTCTCCGCCGAGAGCAGGAGGGCTGTTCCGTCGGGCATCCAGGCCAGGGTGCTGGCGAAGTAGGGATAGGTCACGGGGACCGGGGAAGGGCACACCCGGCCGGTTGTCCTATCGTAGAAAAAGAGATGGCCCGGCGGATACAGGAAGTCCACCTGGATCTCCCCGGTGGGGGACCAGCTGTGCGGCAACAGGCGGGCGGCGGAGGGGGTGGACGGTGTGGGCCGCAAGCCCTCGCCGGCCGGCGGCGTGGCGATCGGCGGGCGCTGAGGCGGCGCGGAGATACAGCCCGACGCGAGCGCGATAAACAGCAAGGCCATGCATTCGGATCGCTTTTTCAACATAATGTTCCTCCTACAAGGGAAGTGCCTGCGCTGAGGCAGCTCCCACTGCCAGCCGGGACGGGCGCGGTCCAGCAGCGCCTGGACCTCGGGCTCCCGTAGCGACCGCACGCCCAGCCGCCCGCCGCTGAGCGTTTCCACCTCCCAGGTCAGGGCGACGCATATGGAACGTCCCGCATCCTACAGCAGCCATTGTTCGGTCCTCGCTTCCCCTCCGCTCGGATCAGCCTTCGGTTTTCATTCGATCCAGCCGGCAGGAGCCGTGGTCCTCTAAAGGAGGACACAGAGTGGCCTTCCGGGTTCCCAGCCCAGGGCGGCTGGGAACCCGACGACCTCCCTATCCGCCTTTTCGCTCGCCATCCGCACAACGTCTCCATTGGGGTGGGTTCAGTGCAGGGACCAGAGGCGCACGGTTCCATCTAGAGATCCGGAGGCCAGCGTTCGGCCGTCGGGGGAGGTTTTGAGGGTGAGGATGGCGTCCGTGTGGCCTTCCAGGATCTGGAGCAGCGCCCCATCGGGCACCCGCCAGATTTTCACGGTTCCCTCTCCACCGCCTGAGGCCAGCCAGGTTCCTCCCGGCCCGAAGGCCAGGCGGAGCACCGCCGCGGTGTCCGCCGCCCAGCGCCCGAGGAGCCGTCCGGTCGCCACGGAATACCGGGCGATCCAGGGGCCGTTGCTGCCGCCCTCCGCGATGGCCAGCCACTCGCCTGCCTCCGAGAGGGCCAGCGCTTCGATCGGCTTTCCGGTTCCCGGCTTCACGCGCTGCCTCAGGGCGCCATCCGGGACCCGCCACACCCCGATTTCCCGGCCGTCGGAGGCGGCCACCCAGTTGCCATCCGGCGAGAAGGTCACCAGAGAGAGGATCTTCCCGGAGAGTCCATCCAGCCGGCGCAGGGCTTGCCCATCCGCGCGGCGGAGGATCCGAAGACCGCCTGCCGGATCGCTCAGGGCGAGGGCCTCGCCATCGGGGGAGAAGGCGGCCGTGCCACCTCCAGGGATCCAGAGCACGCGCTGTCCATCCGTCGTTCGCCAGATTCCCCACCCGCCCTCTCCGAGCTCGCCGGGATCGGGGGCCAGCAGCCAGCGTCCATCAGGGGAAAGCGCGAAGGCGCCCAGCGGCTCCGCTGGCAGGGTCAGGCGCTGCACCCGCCGGGCCGTGGGGCCGATGGCCTCCCCAGAGCGACACGATCCACTGAGGGGCCTCGAGGGGTCGCTGACTGTAGGTCGCGATCCACAGGCGATCTTCTCCGAAGGCCAGGTCCAGCACCGGCTCCAGATATCCCTCCCAGCGGCCTTCCTGCGTCCCTTCCGGGAGACGCCGGATCTCCAGGATGCCGCCGGCGTGGGCAATGGCCAGCCGCAAGTCCCTGGGGGCAAAGGCCAGTCCCACCACGGCGCCCTCTCCCATCTCGTGCCTCCATCGGAGGCGCTGCCCGGCTCCTTCCCAGACGGCCACCGTCCCTCCTTCGGTGCCGGCTGCCAACCATCGCCCATCCGGCGAGAAGGCCAGACGACGGATGATCCCCCGGCTGCCGATAGGGAGTTTCCTGCGGAGTTGTCCATCACGCCCGGAATAGAGAAGCACCTCCTCCCCGATCCCGATCGCCAGCCACGCGCCATCCGGGGAGAGGGCGAAGGTTCTGGCCCTCTCCCCCGGCGGGAGGGCCCATGCCACCCGGCGGATCCCCACTCCGTCTGCGATCCGTCGCCATTCCACCTCCGATGGACCTGCCAGGATCAGCGTCTCCCCATCGGGGGCGAAGGCAACCCATCCGGCCCCGGGCGAGAAGATTTTCCTCAGCTCGTCCCCTTCGGGGACGCGGATCCGGCGCACGGCGTTCGAAACGGTCCAGGCCAGCTGACGGCCATCCGGGGAGAAAGCCAGGATAGGGGATTCAAAAGCGGGATCGATGGCATCGGAGAGGACCCGAATTCGCTCGATTCCCTGACCCCTATGGGCCCACAGCCACAGGTCCCGGCCCATCAGGGCGGCCAGCCAGCGGCCATCCGAGGAGAGGGCCAGGGCTTTCAGCCGGGCCGGAAGCGGTTGCTGCCACACTCCTTCGCCGGTCTCCGGCGCGAGGCCCTCCAGGCCCTTCGCAGTCTCAACGATCAGCCAGGACCCCTCTGGGCTCCAGGCAATCTCCTGCAGGATGCCCTTGCCGATCACCCGCTCCAGCTGGAACCCCGGAAAGGCTTGCAGGGGCTCCCGGGTTGGCAGAGGAGAAGACGAAGCCACGGGGCTCTCCTCGCGCCCGGGAGCTTGGAAACTTTCAGAAGGAGGAGCAGAGGGTGAGGCTGAAGGCGCACAGGCAAGCATCCCGCATAACCAGAAAAGAACGCTCCATAGCGCCCTCCAGAGGGCTTTCCGACGCAGGGGGCAGGGCTCCGCGATCCCGATGACCATCCGATCCTCCTTGCTGTTGCTTCCCATGTGAAATACCCGGTGAGCCGTCTTATGGTGGGGGATCTCTCTTCGAATTCTCCATGCCGATCGTGACAAGATCGTGACAAAACCGGGCCCCGGTGTGTTAGAATTCTGGAGCAGATCACGAGCGGGAGGGACGATCCGGCGGGTCGTTCGGCGCCTCCGGGGGGGACTTTCGGCCGGGCTTGGGCGGGCGACCCGCGCACGGGTTTCAAGCGGAGGGATCAGGAGACTTCCGCGTAAAGGCAGGGAGGGCCGCAGGCCGACCGGGTTTTCCCCGGCTCGGTCCGGCCCTCCCCGTCACGCATGCGAATCAAATCCTGGACGGTTGTCGACCCCACGCCCTATGGATCACGGCTGCCGCTGAAGCACCACGTCCACCTCGAGCCGGATGGTCTCATCCACGCTCAGCACCACGGGCACGCGAGGCGGCTCCAACCCGAAGTCAGCGAAGGTGAACTGGGTGCGCGCCCGGGCGATGATGCGATCCCCCTCCACCCGCGCCGTCACTTCCCAGGTCACCGGACGGGTGGTCTCCCGGATCGTCAGATCCCCAATCAGCCGGAAGGTGTGCTCACCCGAGGTGGGGAGGGGCGAGGGCAGCCCCTGGATCTCGCGAGGGACGAAGACGGCATACGGATAGCGGTCGGCCTGCAAGGTGTTGCGCCGGATGAAGTTGTCCCGCCGCGCCTGATCGCTGGTCAGCGTGCGCAGGTCCACCTGGAAGCGCGAGGCCTGAGGGACGACCCGGTTGCCCTCCAGAACCAGCACGCCGGTGATGGCCCGGGTGACGCCCACGGCATCGCTGGGCAGATCCACCCCCACCAGCTGCTCGCGCACCCGATAGCGGGCCTCGCTTTCTTCCGGGATCACGAGATACGTGAGGCGATCGCCCCGGGTATCGGTGGAGGGGGCCTGAGTTGGAACAATGGCCGGGGTGGCCGGCGCGCCCGCTTCGGTGGGAACGGTCGTGGGCGTGACCGCTAAGGGCAGCTCGGGCGAGGCCGGGGCGGCGCAGGCGGCCATCCCGACTGCGATCCAGAGCAGCAGAAACCCTTTCCACAGGCGATGGGCTGGAGCCATGTCCTTCTCCTCCTCAACGGGATCGTTGTTGCCTGTCCTTATGGCGGGTCGAGCAAGAGGGCAACCACGAGCCGCTCCCCCGCTTATGAAGGCCGGAGGGCCCGGATGAGGTAGGCGTCCTCGTACTGCCACCTGGTGGGGAGGATGTGGAAGCCGACGGCCTCCAGGGCCTGACGGACGATCTCCGGAGCCACGCGGTGGGATCGGGGCGGGCCCTCCTCGCTCACGGCATCCGGCCGCCAGTCCAGCAGGCCCACTCGTCCCCCGGGCCGCAGGACCCGATGGAGCTCCCGCATCAGCGCGTCGAGGTGCTCCACCTCGTGGACGATGAAAGCCCCCCACGCAGCGTCCACGGAGGCGTCCGGCAGCTCGATGCGTGGGAGCTCCGAGCGCAAGAGGCGCACCCATGGCGGGGGCTGCGGGTCCCACTTCGCCCAGCGGGCGGGATCCAGCAACCGATCGCGATGGTGCGGGTCGAAACGCCGTTCATGGGCGGTCATCGCGTCCCCCTTCACGCTCCATCCTCGAGGATGCGCTCCTCGGGCGTCACCGGCTCATCCCCCACGATGAGGCCGTCCTGGATGCGGACGATGCGCTCGGCGTGGCGGGCCACGAAGGGATCGTGGGTCACCACCACCAGGGTGATGCCGCGCTCCCGGTTCAGACGCTGGAAGAGGGCCAGGATCTCCCGGCCGGTCTTCGAGTCCAGGTTGCCGGTGGGCTCGTCGGCCAGGATGACCGCCGGCTCCGTCACCAGGGCCCGGGCGATGGCCACCCGTTGCTGCTGGCCGCCGGAGAGCTCATTGGGGCGATGGTGTAGCCGGTCCCCCAGGCCGACCAGCTCCAGCATCTGCCGGGCCCGGTCCCGTCGATCCCGCGCCCCCCGATAGATCAGCGGCAGCTCCACGTTCTGCAAGGCCGTGGCCCGGGGGAGCAGATTGAACTGCTGGAACACGAAGCCGATCTTCCGATTCCGGATCTCCGCCAGCTGGTCATCGGAGAGCCGGGAGACGTCCTGGCCCTCCAGGATATAGCGGCCCCGGGTGGGCGTGTCCAGGCAGCCCAGCAGGTTCATCAAGGTGGACTTCCCGGAGCCGGACGGCCCCATGATGGCCACGAACTCCCCACGCCGGATCACCAGATCGATCCCACGCAGGGCCGGGACCTCCACTTTTCCCAGCCGGTAGATTTTTTCCACCTTCTCCATCACCATCACCGGATCTCCCATCCTGTATCCTCCCGTTCGCATGGGATGACGAAGAACGGCAGCGATCGCGGTCCGCCTTCCGCACGCCTTCCATTTTGCCCTGGAATTCGAGCGGGCGCGGCGATCTCCGGGATCCCTCCCCGCTCACTCGTATCGCAAGGCCTCGATAGGATTCAGGGCGGCGGCCCGGAAGGCCGGGTAGATGCCGAAGAAGACGCCCACCGCCACGGCGAAGAGCAGGGCCAGGGCGATGACATCTCCGGCGACCACCGGGCGGAGCGTCCCGGTGCCGACCGGGATGCCGCGAATCAGGTTCGCCATGCCGATCCCCAGGCCCACGCCGATCAGCCCGCCCAGGCCGCTCAGGGTGACGGCCTCGGTGAGGAACTGCAGCAGGATGTCCCGCCGCCGCGCCCCTACCGCCTTGCGCAGGCCGATCTCTCGCGTCCGCTCCGCCACCGAGACCAGCATGATGTTCATAATCCCGATGCCGCCCACGATCAGGGAGATGGCCGCGATGGCCCCCAGGAAGATCGTGAGGGTCCCGGTGATCTGGGCGGAAGCCTGGATCAGATCCTGCTGGCTGACCATGGTGAAATCATCCTCATCGCCATCCAGCAGGCGATGGCGCTCCCGGAGGGTCGCTCGGATCGCTTCCATCACGGCTGGTATCTGGTCCGCTCCGTTCGCCTGGACCAGGATCTGGGAGACCACTTCGCTGCCCCGGAACTGGCCGCCCCGGGCCAGCCGCTGAACCGCCGTGGGCAGCGGGACGAAGATCTGGTTGTCCGGGCTGCCGAACCCGGTGCCGCCCACCGGGGCAAGGACGCCGATCACCCGGAAGGGAAGGTTGTTGAGGCGGACGAAGCCCCCGATGGGATCCCCATCGGGGAAGAGCTGGGCTGCCACGTTCGCGCCCAGAACGGCCACAGGGGCTCCGGTCTCCACGTGGGAGGGCGCGATGGGATCGCCGCTGGCGACCTGGAGGTTGCGGGCGATGAAGAACGCCGGCGTCACCCCCTGGACGGAGACGCGCAGGTTGGTCCGCCCGTAGATCACCTGGGCGCTGGTCTGGAACACCGGTGCCACCGATGCAACGCCCGGGAGATCCATCAGAGCCCGGGCATCGTCATACGTTAAGGTGGGAGCGGATCCCTGCGCCTGGGCGATGCCCCCTACCCGAATCGACCCGGGCGTGATGAAAATCAGATTGGTCCCGATGCGCTCGATCTGAGCGCGCACGGCCTCCTGAGTTCCCCGGCCGATGCTCAGCAGGGCGATCACCGAGGCCACCCCGATGATCACCCCTAGCATCGTCAGGAAGGAACGCATCTTGTTGGCCATCAGGCTGGCGATGGCGATCCGGAATCCTTCGACCAGATTCATCCTCGCCTCCCTTCGCTCCGGCCGCTCCCGTAAGAGGGTGCGCCTGTTGAGATGTCGGGGCGCCGCAAGACGGCGGTCCGGCGGCTGGCCTGACTTCAGCGGAAGATCCCCGGGCCGAAGAACCCGGGCCCCGGAACCCGGGTGCTGGAGGCCCCGGCCTGGGCAGCCGGCATCACCACCCCATCTCCCTCCTGCAACCCCTCCAGGACCTCCGCCATGGTGTCCCCGCGCAGCCCGACGCGCACCGGGATCGTCTCCGCATGACCATCCCGCATCACGTTCACGAACGTTTGTCCACCCCGGGTGATCAGGGCCCGCCGCGGGACGAGCAGGGCGTTCTCCCGACGGGCGACGGTGATCTGGACCTGCACCGTCATCCCGGCGCGCACCGCCGGCGTGTTCTCCTCCAGGGCGATGGTCACCGGGAAGTTCACCACCCCCTGAACCTGGGTTCCCATCGGCGACACCGAGAGGACCTTCCCCTTGAGGCGGGTGTCCGGCGCAGCCTCCGGAATGATCACGGCTTCCTGTCCCGGGGCAACCTGGGCGACATCGACCTCCGGGAGGTTCACCGCCACCTCCAGATGGCGCAGGTCCCCTATGGTCACCGCCGGCATCCCGGTGGGGGCCGGACTTCCCTCCACCAGGTTCACCGCCGTCACCACCCCATCGATGGGCGCCACCAGCCGGGCCTGCTCCAGCCGAAGCTCCAGCTGCCGCACGGCGATCTCTGCCTGCTGCACCTGATACTGGGCCAGCTGGACGTCCAGGCTGGGATCCTGCGCCTGCAGGTGGGCGAGGTTCGCCCGAGCCTGCGCCAGGGAAGCCTCGGCCGCCTTCCGCTGCTGCTCCGTGGGTCCGGACTGGGCCTTCTCATACTGCAGGCGGGCGATCTCCTTCTGGAGATCCGATTGGCCCACCCGCGCCTGCGCCAGTTCCAGGTCCACCGGGGAGACGCTGGGCGAACCGGCCGTTTTATCCCGGCTGAGCTGGGCCTGCCAGAGGGCGTTTTTGGCCACCTCATAGTTCAGCCGGGCGATCTCCACATCCCGCGGATCAGGCCCGGACTTCAGGGCCTCCAGGCTGGCCTGGGCGCTGGCCAGGGCCGCCTGCGCCGCGGCGAGATCCGCCGGGCGCGTGCGCGCCGTGGCCTGGGCCTGGGCGAGGCGGATCCGGGCGATCTCCAGATTGACGCGGGCGTTCTGCAGCTGGAGCTCCAGATCCCTCGTGTCCAGCTCCGCCAGCACCTGGCCGGCCTTCACGGCATCCCCCACCCCCACATAGACTTTGCGCACGATGCCGGACTGGGGGAAGGCCAGGTTCACCAGGGTGTGCGGCTGCAGGCTGCCGGACCCGCTGACGGTGACCTCCAGGGTGCCCCGGCGCACCCGGACCACCGCGTTCTGGCCCTGGGGGGGCCGGGCGGTGGAAGCCCCCGCGCAAGCGGTGATCAGCGCGAGCATCAGCAGGATGGGAATCCCCCGCCATCCTTTTCGCATCACACCCTCCTCATCCCATAGGATTCAGCGCGAAAGCGTCTCCTGGACGCCCTGGATCGGCACCTCCTTACTCCAGATCGGTGAGGCGCGCCTCCGGGTGGGTGGCCAGATCATGCGCCGGCGGCAGATCAACTGTCCGCATCCTCACGAGCCATCGTCGGTTCTCGGGGTATCGGCATGAGGGCCCCCCTTCATAGAGGGAGGATCAACTCGAAGCGGCTGCCCCGGCCGGGCTGGCTGTGGGCGTCCACCCGCCCGCCGTGGGCCTCCGCGATCCAGCGCACGATGGCCAGACCCAGCCCGCTTCCCTCCGCTGTGGCGTTCCGCCCGCGATAGAAGCGCTCGAAGATGTGGGGCAGATCCTCCGGATCGATCCCCGGGCCGGTGTCCTCCACCCAGATCCGAACCCGGTTCTCCTCCCGGCGTGCTCCGACAACGATCCGCCCGCCGGCCGGGGTGAACTTCACCGCGTTGTCCAGCAGATTCGAAAGGGCCATCTCCATCCGCCAGCGATCGCATGAGATCTCCCCCAGCCCCTCGGGCAACGTGAGCTCCACGGTCAATCCCTTGCGCGCGGCGGCCTCCCGGAACATGGAGACCGCGGCGCGGAGGATATCCGCCAGGGGGTGCTCCGCCCGCTCCAGCTGGATCAGCCCCCCTTCCAGGCGGGAGAGATCCAGCAGGTTCTGGGTGATCCACGCGAGTCGATCCACCTGGGCCTGGCTCTCGGCGAGGAAGGCGACCCGGGCCTCCGGGTCCTCCGCCACCGGCCCCTGCAGCAATTCCAGGAAGGTTCGAAGAGCCGTCAGGGGCGTGCGGAGCTGATGGGAGGCATCGGCGATGAAGCGGCGCAGGGCATCCCGCTCCCGGGCCAGGGCGTCGAAGCTCGCCTGCAGGCGCTCCGCCATCCGGTTGAGCTCAGCGGCGAGATGGCGCAGCTCCACCGGGCCCGCCTCCGGCGCGCGGATGTGAAGGTTTCCCTCTCCCATCTGCACCGCCGCGCGGGCCAGCTGGCGGATCGGGCGGCTCAGGGCCTCGCTCACCCCCAGGCCCAGCAGCCCGGCGAGAAGCGCCGCGCCCAGCCCGGCGAGGATGAAGGCGCGGGTCGTCGCAGCGATCACCTCCAGGCTGGGCTCCACCCCCGCCTGCAATTCCACATAACCGATGGGCGCCTGCGGATCCCCGATGGGAGCCCGCGCGATGAGGGGGAGGACAAACGCCGTCCCCTCGGCCTCAGCCCCCGGTGATCCGGGGAAGCTCTCAAAATGGAACCGGCTTCCCCACGGGCTGCGGAACTGGCGGATGCGCATCCAGCGCAGGCCCCGAGGCCCCCATCCCGGCTCCGAGGGGATCTCCGGACCCGGGAGATACAGAGAGGCCCAGGGTGGAGACTCAGTAGCACCGGTGCTGGGAGCGGTTGGAGGAGCCGGCGCAACCCACAGCGCCCTGCCGCCTTCCACCAGCGGGCCGGAGTCCGCCAGCACCCGGCCCTGGGCGTCCAGGATCCGCACCCGGGCGTTCCCCAGGAAGGCGGTGGCATAGGCCAGGCGGGCCAACCCTTCGGGCCACGGCGCCGGCTCCATGAACGCCCGGGCCTGCCGGGCCACCGCCTCCGCATTCGCCTGCAGCACGGCCTCTTCCTGCCGGATCCCATAGGCGCGCAGCAGGCTCACCGTCAGCACCCCGGTGATCCCAACGGCCACCACGCTCAGGAGCAGGTAGCTTCCGATCAGCCACCCGCGGATGGAACGGATCCGCCAGAACGTCCGCATGGTGCCTCCTCGTAGGGCAACGGCTTGCCGTTGCCCTACTCACCGGAAGGTGTGGGGGTGGGCCGGCGGAGGGGGCCGAAGCCCCACGGGCGATATCGGACCCCCAGATAAGCATGACCGGGCTGCTGCGGGTGCTCGCCCAGGGTCACCTCCACCCCCCGCTCGCCCTCCCCCGGCCGCCAGACCGTCACCGTCACGCGATCCCCGGGGCGGTGGGCAACGATGCGGACGGCCAGATCCCCATCCGGGCCCAGGGCCTGCCCATCCACAGCGGTAATCCAGTCTCCAGGACGGAGACCCGCCCGCTCGGCCGGGCTGTTCGGCTCCACGGAAAGGATCAGGGCCGCCGGCGCAGGGGGCCCGAAACGCCCCCACGGCCCACCCCAACCCCAGAACCCCCTTCCATTCCATGGGAAGGGGAAGCGCTCACCGGACTCCGGGGCGATCACCACCCCCAGATAGGCCTGCCCATTCCGATCCCCCAGGATCACCATCCGCGAGCGTCGCTCATCCCCGTGCTGCACCGTCACCGTCACCGCATCCCCAGGCCGATGGCGGCCCAGGATGGCTCGCAAATCCATAAGGGAACGGACCAGCTCGCCGTCCACCTCCAGCAGGAGATCCCCCCGGACCAGCCCCGCCCGATCCGCCGGACCGCCGGGCTCCACCTCCAGGATGAGGAGGCCGGTCGTCCGGGCGGGGGCCGGGGTCGGAGAGGCAGTGGGAGCCGGAGCGGCCATGACCCGGAAGAGCACCCCTCCGCGGGCGAGCAGGAACAGCGTCCCCACAACGACGCCGATCAGCCCCGCGATTCCCAGAACCCCCAGACCGATCCACACCCACCGGCGCATCGGTTCCCCTCCTCTTCAGAAGGCCTGTCCGTGAGGAACATGCTATGCCCGGAGCATTGTGCCCCGGTTGTCCTCCTGTTAAGGCTTCTTAACAGGGCGGCTAAGGTGTCGATGGGGCCTCGCTCACTCGAACCTCTGTTCCAGGCGCTTGATCGGAACGCCAGCGGGTGCTATCGTTTCGGTAACTGGGAAGTCATTTCAAAATTCTGTCCAGGCAGATGAGAAAGCACCGGGTGCTGGAATGAGGGAAACAGGAGCTCGTCAGGGGTTGAGATGCTCATCGCCTACCTGGAACGGACCCGGCCGGAGAGGAACGAGCGCCGCTTCTACGCCGTGTACTTCGCGAACACCCTCCTCGGCCCGGCCGTTGTCCGCGTGCACGGCCGCAAGGGAGCCTGGCGCGCGTGCTCCCGCCCGTGCGCTTTCCCGACCCGGAGGCCGCGCGGCCGTACATCGAACGCTTTATCCGGAGGCGGCTGCGGCGGGGGTACAGGACGTGTCGGTTGCGGGCCGACCAGTGAATTCAGGACCATACTCGTTTTGACCCTCCCGTGGCTCGAGGAGACGGTTCACCCACCGGCAGGCGTCGCGGGCCGGTCAGGAGCGGGGGAAGCGCAACGTTCCTGGGCCAGGTCAGCCTTGAGCGAAAGCTTCCAGGGACACCGCCTCCCGAGGGAAATCGCGCAGGATCTGCTGATCTCTCGTTACCAGAGGCACTCCCAGCTCTTGCGCCAGGGCCACAAACTCGCAGTCATATGCCGAACATGTGCTCTTTTCCACCAGCTCCAGAACGTGAAGGGAGTTCACCATGTACTCCCGCCCCGCCATCAGGCGCATGGCTTCATCCATGATACTCACAGCATCTTCCAGGGATAACCACCCCTTCCTCATGTAGAGGGCGAGGATATTCCACAACTCGCTCCGCCACAGCAAGGGCACCGCCCACTCCGGATCCTTCAACAGAGCCCGTTCCGCCAGAGCAGAGTACTCGCTGGTTTAGGTACAAATACCCGATGATATTGATGTCCACAACAATCATGGCCGCCCTGTCCGCTTGGCCGCGTTCAAAGTTGCCTCGTCAAGGGGATGCATGCGCGTCTTCTCCCGCAACTGCCGGGCCCGGACCAGGAAGATCTCCGGATCCACCCGATAAGCGCCCACCGCCTGTTCCAAACAGAAGATAATTTCGCTGTTCAGACTGCGGCGATGCATTTCGGCCCGACGCTTCAACCGCCGGTACAAGTCTTCTGGCATGTTCTTGATGGTCAATGTGGGCATGGAAACACCTCTGTAGGATACCGCTTTGTAACCATTTTGGTCTTCCCACGGGAGAGCATCCCCTGGCCTTGTCCCCTCCCCTTTTGCCTTTATTCCACCCCATGCTATACTTCCCTGGCATTTAATACCTGACGCATCACGCCGCTGGACCGGCGCTTCCTGGTGGGCGACTGGATGCTCGCCTTCCTCTACGGCTGGAACTTATAGCCCACGCCGCGTATGGTGACGATCCAGCGAGGGGCGGAGGGGTTTTCCTCCAGCTTCTCCCGCAGGTGGCGGATGTGGACGTCCACCGTGCGATCATCCAGGACCTCACGGTCGTAGCCCCAGACGGCCTCGAGAAGCTCCTCGCGGGAGAAAGGGCGGTTCGGATGGGTCACCAGGAACCGGAGCAATCGGAACTCCGTGGGGGTCAGGGGGACCAGCTGGCCGGCCCGGGTCACCTGGAGCCGCCCCAGGTCCACCTCGATGTCCCCGAAGCGGATCCGTTCCCCGGGAGCGACCATGGCCAGCTCGCCGTAGGCGCGGCGGAGCAGCGCCCGCACCCGGGCGATCAGCTCCCGCAGCCGATAGGGTTTGACCACATAGTCGTCAGCCCCCACTTCCAAGCCCACGACGCGATCCACTTCCTCGTCCAGGGCGGTGAGCATCAGGATCGGCTGGCGGAGGCCCTCGCCGCGCATCCGGCGGCAAACCTCAAAGCCATTGAGGTCCGGCAGCCGGATGTCCAGGATGATCAGATGCGGATCCCACTGGCGGGCCGCCTCCAGGGCCTTCTCCCCGGTATCCGCCCAGAGGACCTCGTATCCTTCCTTCTTCAAAGCGTATTCCAGGCCCCGGGCGACCGCCGCCTCGTCTTCCACAATCAGGATCCGTTCCCCCGCCATAACGCCCGAGCTCTTCGCTCACGAGAGGTCGGTACAGGAGGATCAACGGCGCACACCTTCCCTCACGCCCGGGACGATCCCCGCACGATCTGCAGGAGCCGGACCACCAGAAAGACCACTGTCGCGGTGAGCACAATGGCGGCTCCGGAGGCCACGCCGGCGTAGTAAGACGCATACAGTCCGACGACGGCGGAAAAGGACGCCAGGGCGACAGAGAGGGCCATCATCGTCGGCAAGCGGCGGGCCAGCAGATACGCCGTCGCCGCCGGGGTCACCAGCATCGCCACCATCAGGGCCACCCCCACCGTCTGCAGCGCCACCACGATGGTGACCGCGATCAGGATGAGCAGCAGGTCCTCCAGCAGGCGGGTAGGAAGCCGCAGGGTGATCGCCAGGGTGGGGTCGAAAGAGATCACCAGGAACTCTTTGTAAAAGAAAATGATGAAAGCGAACACGAAAGCGGCGAAGATCCCGAGGCGGATCAAATCGCTCTCCCCCACGCCCAGCACATCCCCAAAGAGCAGATGGGTGAGGTCGACGGCGTAGCTTCGGGAGGTGGAGATGAGGAGGACCCCCAGGGCCATGGCCCCGGCGAACAACACCCCGATGGCCGTATCCTCCTTCAACTGGCCTCCCCGGCTGAGGCTCCCGATCCCCAGCGCCGCGAGGATCGCCGTGCCCAGGCCCCACCAGAACAGGGAATCCCGGGAGCCGCCTCCCAGCAGGTAACCCAGGGCGAGGCCGGGAAGGATCGAGTGGGCCAGGGCGTCACCGAAGAACGCCATCCCCCGCAACACCACATACGTCCCCACCAGCGCGCAAAGCCCGCCGGTCACCACCGCGGCGATCAACCCCCGCACCATAAAGGCATACTGCAGAGGATCCAGCAGGACGCGCAGCACCTCCCCCACCGCTTATCCTCCCTCGCAGCAGGTATCCCCGATAGCGACCAGCTCTCCTTCCACGGGGATCAGGCGCAGGTGCCCCCCATAAGCCGCCCGCAGGGCCTCTGGGGTGAAGACCATATCGGGAGGCCCGAAGGCGATGAGGCGCCGGTTCAGCAACAACACGCGATCGAAAGAAGATGACGCCTGCTCCAGATCGTGGGTGGTGAGGAGGATAGTGACCCCCTGCCGGCGGAGGTGCTCCAGGATCTCCAGGATGCCTTCCTGGGCCGGCAGATCCAGGCCGGTGAACGGCTCATCCATCAACAGCAGTTCCGCCTCCTGAGCCAGGGCCCGGGCGATGAACATGCGCTGCTGCTGCCCGCCGGAGAGCGCCCGTATGGGGCGATCGGCCAGATCCGCGATACCCACCTGCTCCAGGGCGCGGCGAACGATCGCCCAGTCCCGGGGTCCGGGATGGCGCAACAAGCCCATCCTCCCGATCCGACCCATCATCACCACATCGGCAACCGTCAGGGGAAAATTCCAGTCGACCTGGTTCCGCTGGGGGATGTAGGCGATACAGAGATGCCCGCCGGGGCCACGGCCGTAGATCCGCACCGAGCCCGTCGTCGGTGTCAGCACCCCCGCGATGATCTTCAGAAGCGTGCTCTTGCCCGCTCCATTGGGGCCCACGATCGCGATCCGCTCCCCCGCCTCCACGGTGAACGAAACATCCTCCAGGGCCACCACGCGATCATAGCGCATGGACACATGGGAGACTTCCACAATCGGTTCTCCCGGGGGATGATCGATATCTCGCTCCCGCAAGGTGGCCTTCCGCCACAGATTCACCAGCCCCATCGCCCCCTCCCTTTGGACCGGAATGCTGGCCGGTTCAGCGCAGCGCCTCCACGATCCGCCGCACGTTATAGCGCATCATCTGGATGTAGGAATCCGCCTCTCCCCCCGGCGGGCTGAGGGAATCCACATACAGCTGCACCAGCCGCGCTCCCGTATCCTGAGCGATGCGCCGGGCCAGGGCTGGATCCACCGTGCTGCTCACGAAAATCGCCGGGACGCCCAGAGCACGGATGGTTTCCTCCAGGGCAGCGATCTCCCGGGCCGACGGCTGGGCGACCGTGCTCACGCCGGGGAGAATGACCCCCACCTGCTCAAATCCATACCGGTGGGCGAAATAGCCAAAGACCTGATGATCGGTGACCAGCTTCCGACGCTCCGGAGGGATCTGCGATACCTGCTCCCGGATCCAGGCATCCAGCTCCCGGAGCTGCGCCCGATAGGCCTCAGCGTTGCGCCGATACCGATCCGCCCGCGCCGGATCGGCCCGGCTCAGCGCGGCCTCGATGGTGTGGGTCCAGGTGATCACATTGTTCGGATCCAGCCAGACGTGGGGATCCCACTCCCCGTGGGCGTGAAGCTCGGTCCCCCCCGCGGATTGTCCCTCGGAATGGGCTTCCACCTCGAATGGACGCAGGGGGATCCCCTCGGTTAGCTCCACGCGCAGGGCTTTCCCCCCCGCGCTCCGCAACAGCGGCTCCAGGAAGACCTCCAGGCCCGCCCCGACGGCGAACACCACGTCCGCGTCGGCCACCCGGGCGATATCCTGAGGGCTGGGCTCGAAGGCGTGGGGGTCGGCTCCCAGGGGCAGAAGGACCGTCACCTGCACATGCTCGCCGCCGATCCGGCGCACCACGTCGCCCACGATAGGGGTCGTAGCGGCGACCGTCAGAGGGCGAGGCGTGGGGATCGGAGCGGCCGCCGGCGCTCCGCACGCCGTCAGGAGGATCGTCAGCGCCACGGCGATCCGCCCGATGTGAGGAAGGCGTGGAAACCCAGGCATAGGTTCCTCCTCTCTCTACTTCCGACATGGCGCGCAAAGACCGATCAGCTGGAGCAGATGATCCTCCACGCGAAACCCCGTCCGCTGCTCGACCTGGGCGATCAGGCCGCTCAGGTCCTCCGCGCCGGGAAACTCCACGGCGCGCCCGCAGCGGCGGCAGATCAGGACGTGGTGGTGGCCCGGCGAGGCCAGGATATAACCGTCGCAGCGCGCCTCCTGATGAACCCGGCGAACCAGCCCGGCCTGCTCCAGCACCTCCAGCGCCCGGTAGACGCTCACCAGCCCCAGCGAGGGATGCATCCGCCGCCCCCGGGCGTGGATCTCCTGAGGGGACAGCGGACGCCTGGCCTGTTGCAGGACCCGCAGCACCACCCGACGGGGCATTGTGACGCGCCACCCGGCCCGATTCAACCGCTCCTCCCAGCTCACGCCGCCCCTCGCTTACTGAAAAAATTTTTCAATAATATCGTAGCGGGAAGAAGCCTCTCTGTCAAAAATTCGGAGCTGCGCTGCAGGGTGTTCCCCCCATGGGCCTTCCGGGTCGCTTCCCGATCGGAGAGGCGGTTCTTGCTTCCGGGCGGGAGGCGAACGATGGATAGCCGGAGGACGGGAGGATTTTGGGGCAATAGGGGGGCAGGCCTTCGGCGCGCCCGCCCCGGGAGAAGACAAGAGGGCCTGATCCATCCTTCGGATTCACCGGCGACGGGAAGCGGAACGGGCGGTCTCCCCGGTCTTCACCCGCGCCACATATTCCAGGATCTCCCGGGCGCTCTGCACCGCTGCCCGGCCGGTTCCCCCCAGCATCTGCGCCAGCTCCGCCACCCGCTCTTCCCCCTCCACCCGGGCCACCCGGGCCACCGTGCGATCGCCGATCACATGCTTTTCCACCTTGAAATGGGTGTCCCCGAACCCGGCCAGCTGAGGGAGATGGGTGACGCAGAGGACCTGGTGGTGGCGGGCCAGGCGCCAGAGCTTTTCCCCGACCACCGCCCCCACCCGTCCCCCGATCCCCTGATCGATCTCATCGAAGATCAGCGTGGGGACGGGGTCCGCCTGGGCCAGGGCCACTTTCAGCGCCAGCATCAGCCGGGAGGTCTCACCCCCCGATGCGATGCGAGCCAGGGGCCGCAATCCCTCCCCGATGTTCGGAGCGATCAGAAAGGTGACGCGATCCAGCCCGGTGGCGTCGAACGCCCAGCGGGTGCCATCCGCATAAGCTCCCTCCGGGTCCGGCACCCGTTCCAGGGCTACCGCGAACCGCGCCCCGGCCATCCGCAGATCGGCCAGCTGGGCTTCCACCTCCCGCGCCAGCCGCTCCGCGGCCTCCTGGCGCTGACGGGAGAGCCGCAGCCC
Source organism: Thermoflexus sp. (assembly GCF_034432235.1). Taxonomy (NCBI): domain Bacteria; kingdom Bacillati; phylum Chloroflexota; class Thermoflexia; order Thermoflexales; family Thermoflexaceae; genus Thermoflexus; species Thermoflexus sp. The sequence goes on from NZ_DAOUCJ010000075.1 coordinate 18,163, forward strand.
CAGCTCCCCGATCTCCCGCAGCAGGCTCTCGGCCTCCTCCTCCAGGGCCGTGAGTCGCTCCTCCGCGTGGGCCAGGGTCTCCAGCTCCTGCTTCGCACGCCGCGCATAGGCCAGGATCTCCGGGATCGTATCCCCGTATTTCCGCTGGAGCCGCCGGATGAGATCGAGCCGCTCCTCGATCTGGGCCAGCCGCCGGGGGTTGAATTCGATCCCCTCCCGATAATCCCGGACCATGTGGGCCAGGTCCTCCACCTGAGCGATCAGGCTTCCGATGGTCTCGATATAAGGCTGGAAGAGGGGATCGATGCGCGCCAGGGCCTGAAGGGAACGCGCCGCCTCGCTCAGACGATCCAGCGCCGAGGGCGCTTCTTCCTCCCCCTCGTAAAGGGCTCGATAGAGGGCATCCGCGAGATGGGCCAGCTGCTCCGCATTCGCCAGGCGATTTCGCTCCTGGAGAAGTGCCTCCTCCTCGCCCTCCCGGAGCCGGGCCGCCTCGATCTCCTCGATCTGGAAGCGGAGGAGATCCATCCGACGGACCTTCTCCCGCTCGTCCTGGCGCAGCTGTTCGATCTCCCGGCGCACCGCCCGCCAGCGGGCAACCCGCTCCGCCAGCGCGGCCCGCAACTCCCCGACCCCCGCGTATCGGTCCAGCAGCTCCAGCTGCTCCCGGGGGCGCAGGAGCGAGAGGTGTTCCGTCTGCCCGTGGATATCCACCAGGATCTGCCCGATCTCCCTCAGAACATGCAGGGGAACCAGCCGGCCGTTCACCCGGGCCACATGTCGACCCCCCGGACGGATTTCCCGGCTCAACACCACTTCCCCTGGGGGTTCCGCCTCCAGCAGGCCATGCTGCTCCAGGATCGGGGCGAGCAGCGCACCCACCGCGGCGTCCACCTGGAACAGCCCCTCGATCAGGGCCCGTTCCGCGCCGGCCCGGATCATCTCCACATCCGCCCGGCCGCCCACCAGCACCGCCACCGCATCCACCAGGATGGATTTCCCGGCTCCAGTTTCCCCGGTCAGCACATTCAACCCGGGTTCCAGGCGGAGGGTGACCTCATCGATGATGGCGAAATCCCGAACGTGCAGCTCAATAAGCATCCCGTCTCCCGTATCGATAGACTCGCGGCCTGTCGATCCTCTCATCGCCAGAACCGAAGGTAGCCGATCACCGTGCTGATGGCCATGGCCAGATAGATCCCATCCCACAGGAGGCGTGGGAGAAACAGGGGAAAAGCCAGCAGGAGCGGCAGGCGAAAGGGCGCAAGCCCAGCGACCAATCCCCCGCTGACCACCAGCCAGATCCAGCGCCCCCGACGCCGCCCGATGAGCCGGTGCACGATCTCCGCGGCCAGGCTCCCCACCAGCGGGCCGATGAAGATCACCCAGAAGCCCAGAGCGGCGACGATGGGAGCGGCCAGCAGGCCGATCGCCGTCGCCACCAGGGCCGCCAGGCCGTAATCCAGCGGGCGGGCGTTGAAGAAAACCGCCTGCTGGCCGGCCACACATGCCCGACAGCGATATCCCACCGGCGTCTGAACCGCGCACCGGATGCAGATCGGCCGCCCGCATCGGTTGCAACGCAACGCGGTGGGGGTGCCGGGATGAAAGGCGCAGAACAGGGTTTCCTCCCCGGCCATCCATGGCCTCCTTTATCATGATAAGACCTACGCCGCTGATCTCCGATGGGAAAGACAGGTGTCCCAACCGGATGGATTATCCCCGGACGATGATCCACAGACCCATCGCAAGGGCTCCGGCGAGGGCGGCCAGGGCGTTGACGCCATCGTTGTTCAGCCCTTTCCATCCCCGCAGCGGGCGGGTCGGCTGGCCGCAGCGATGGATCCGACGCTCCGTTTCTTTCCCGCACCGATCGCACCAGTAGATCTGCTGCACCGTCGCGCCCAGCAGGCTGTCCAGCAGCATCCCGAGGAAGCCGGCCAGCCCCACCGGCAGGGCCATCCCGAGGGATCCGCCCACCGGGCTCAGCCCGACCGCCAGGATCCCGATCCCCAGCGCCCCCAGCCCGCCGGCGATCGTCCCCTCCCGCGTGATCGCCCCGGAGGTTCCCGGAGGAACCCGCTTCCCCCTCCAGATATCCCAGGGGGAACGTCCACGGAGCAGCCCGACCTCCGTCGCCCAGGTATCCGCCGTGACGGCCGCCAGGCTCCCGGCGAACATCCACCAGAACGCCGGATGCGGAGAGAACCCCCAGAGGATCGCCAGCATCGCCCCGACCCCCCCGTTCGCCAGCGCCTGCCCCAGGTCCCGACGCCCGCCCTTGGCGAAGTCCAGGGCCGCTTCCGCCTTCCGCCGGGATCCATAGCGGGTCAGCGCCGAGGAGGAGATGAAAAACGCGATCAGCAGCACCGCCCACGGCCATCCTCCGAAACCGAAGACCGCCGTGCCCACCAGCACCGCTCCCAGCCATCCGCTCCCGGCCAGCATGCCCAGCCGGAAGGCGATGCCCCCAGTGAGGCCGCTGAGCGCCAGGCCCAGGATCAGGCGCTGGGCGATCTGCCCATTCTCGATTCCGGGCGCCATTCCGTGTAGAATCTCCAGTAACCGGGCCGCACAGCATCCGGCCCGGGGATATCCGGAGACTGCGTGGTTTCCATTATCCTTTATCCTTTCTTATGGCGCTCCGGGAACCCACAATCCGATCATCCAATGGAGGGGGCAATGCGGTTCGAACGGAAGATTCATGAGGAAGCGGCCCGGTTCGCCCGGCGCCTGCCGCCCGGGCAGGTCCTGACGGAGAAATTCCCGGTGCTGCATTACGGGCCGATCCCGAAGTTCGATCCGGCGACCTGGGACTTCCGGGTCTTCGGGCTGGTGGAAGAGGAGAAGCGCTGGACCTGGGAGGAGTTCCAGCAGCTCCCCCGGACCACCATCACCATCGATGTGCACTGCGTCACCGGGTGGAGCAAGCTGGATACCACCTGGACCGGGGTGGCCTTTCGGGATCTGCTGCGGTTCGTTCGGGTGAAGCCTGAGGCCCGCTACGTGATGGCCCACTGCGAATACGGGTTCACGACCAACATCCCGATGGAATACATGGAAGACGCCCTGCTGGCCACCCATTACAACGGGGAGCCGCTGACGCCCGAGCACGGTTACCCCCTCCGCCTGATCGTGCCCCGCCTGTATTTCTGGAAGAGCGCGAAATGGCTCCGGGCGCTGGAGTTCATGGCCGAGGATCGGCCGGGCTTCTGGGAGCAGGCCGGCTATCATATGCGGGGGGACCCGTGGCGGGAGGAACGGTATCGGGAATGGTGAGCGGAAGGCCGGGATGGGCCTGGGATCCTTCAATACTCTCCTCGCAGGAGGGACCGATGCACACCTACGCGTATGGCTATCCCCGCCTGGGGCGCAAACGGGAATATAAATCCCTGATCGAGGGCTTCTGGGCCGGGAAGCTTCAGGAGGCGGAGCTGGTCGCTGGCCTGGAGGCCCTGGAGGCGGAGCGCCTGGAGACCTATCGACGCTTTGTGGATCGCTTCCCGGTCGGCGAGCTCTCCCTGTATGACCCGATGCTGGACACGGCCCTGATCCTGGGGCTTTACCTGAACGGCGAGCGGCTGGAGGATTACTTCGCGCTGGCGCGGGGCGAGAAGGCCCTGGAGCTCACCAAATGGTTTAACACCAACTATCATTACCTGGTCCCGGAGATCCCCTTTGCGGGGGGGCAACCTCCGGCCTTCCGGGTCGCCTGGAACAAACCCCTCGAAGCGTTCCGGAAGACCCCGGACGGCATCCCGTATGTGATCGGCCCGTATACGTTCCTCCGGCTCAGCAAGGGATATCCCCCGGAGGCCTTCGGGGCGCTGTTCCGCGCGCTGATCCCAGCCTATGCCGAGCTGTTCCGATCCCTGAAAGCGGCCGGCGCCGCCATGATCCATGTCGATGAGCCTGCATGGGTGACGGACGTGCCGCCCGAGCACATCGCGCTGATCCGCGAGGCTTACGCCGCCCTGGGCCGGGAGGCGGAGCTCCTGGTGTTCACCTACTACGATAGCGTGGATTTCCTCGAGCAACTCTACGATATGCCGTTGCGGGGCATCGGGCTGGATCTCATCCACGGCGCGGAGAACCTGGACACGCTCCGGCGGGCGGGCTTCCCCTCCGACAAGATCCTGATCGCCGGGATCGTGGACGGCCGCAACGTCTGGAAGACGGATCTCCGGAAGGCCGCGCGGCAGATCGAGGCGCTCCGCCGGTGGACTTCCGCCGAGATCTGGATCTCCAACGCCGGGCCACTCTATCACCTCCCCGTAACCGTCGAGCTGGAATCCCGTCTCGATCCGGCCCTTCAGGAGCGCATCGCCTTCGCCACGGAACGCCTCAAGGAGCTCCACCTGCTCAAAACCCTGATGACCGAAGGGGAGACCGAAGCGGTGCGGCGATGGAATGCCCCAGCCCACCCCACCGATCACTGGTATCGCCCGGAGGTCCAGGAGCGGGTGCGCCGCTTAAGGCCGGAGGATTTCTCCCGCGACCTCCCCTACGCAGAGCGATCCCGACGGCAGCGGGAACGGCTGCCTCTTCCCCTCTTCCCCACCACCACCATCGGCAGCTTCCCCCAGACGGAGGATCTGCGCCGGGCCCGCACGGCCTATCGCGCGGGGAAGCTTCCGGAGGCCGAATACGAAGCCCTCATCCGGGAGCGGATCCGGTATGTCATCCAGGTCCAGGAAGAGCTGGGCCTGGATGTGCTGGTCCACGGGGAGTTCGAGCGCTCGGACATGGTGGAATTCTTCGCCGAGCGCCTGGAGGGCTTCGCCATCACCCAGCACGGCTGGATCCTCTCCTACGGCACCCGTGTGTATCGGCCGCCGATCCTGTATGGGGATGTCCATCGGCCCCGGCCGATGACCCTGAAAGAAATCGCCTACGCTCAATCCCTGACCGCGAAGCCTGTGAAGGGCATGCTCACCGGGCCGGTGACCATGCTGGCCTGGAGCTACATCCGGGAGGACATCCCGGTGCAGGAGGTGGCCTTCCAGCTGGCCCTGGCCATTCAGGATGAGGTGCGGGATCTGGAGGCGGCGGGGATCCGGGTGATCCAGATCGATGAGCCGGCTTTTCGGGAGCGGGCACCTCTCAAGCGGCGGCGGTGGCCTGAATACTTCGACTGGGCGGTGAAGGCCTTCCGTCTGGCCTCCCGGGCCCGGCCGGAGACCCAGATCCACACCCATATGTGCTACTCGGAGTTCAATGAGATCATCGAATACATCGACGCCCTGGACGCCGATGTGATCAGCATCGAGGCCACGCGGAGCCGGGGCGAGGTCATCCACGCGTTCGAGCGCCACCGCTATGAGCGCCAGATCGGCCCGGGCGTCTACGACGTGCATTCCCCCGCCATCCCCACGCCGGAATCCATGGAAGCGATCATCGAACGGGCCATCCGGGTGATCCCTCCGGAGAACATCTGGGTGAACCCGGACTGCGGGCTTAAGACCCGACGGTGGGAGGAGGTGATCCCCTCCCTGCGCCATATGGTATCGGCGGCCCGGCGCCTCCGCGAGCGCCACGGGGCGGCCGTGCCGACGCCCTGAAACGGAAAGGGGGCCAGAGTTTGCATCCCGGCCCGCTTTTGTGTTAGGATGAACGCGTCATCGGCCAACCTCCGGAACGAGGTGAGCGAATGGCTTCCACGATCCGCGAGCCCATCCCCCTGGAAGCGGCCCCGGTCTCCCCGCCCCGTCTCTCGCGGCGCCCGGAGTGGTTGAAAGTTCGGGCCCCCCAGGGGGAGACCTATGAATTCGTGCTCCGGCTGATGCGGAGCAAGCGCCTCCACACGGTCTGTGAGGAGGCCCACTGCCCGAACATCGGGGAATGCTGGGGGCGCGGCACGGCGACGTTTATGATCCTGGGGGACGTCTGCACCCGTTCCTGTCGGTTCTGCGCAGTCAAAACCGGCCGCCCGCTCGCCGTGGATTGGGATGAGCCGAACCGCGTGGCGGAGGCCGTCCGGGCGATGGGGCTTTCCCACGCGGTGATCACCTCGGTCAACCGGGACGAGCTGCCGGATGGAGGTGCCACCCTCTTCGCGATGACCATCCGCCGGATCCGGGAGCGGGTTCCGGGTTGCACGGTGGAGGTGCTCACGCCGGACTTCAAGGGATCGATCGATGCCCTGCGCATCGTCATCGAGGCGCGGCCGGACATCTTCAACCACAATGTGGAGACGGTGCCCCGGCTTTTCAAGAAGGTGCAACCTCAGGATCGCTACGAATGGGCGATGGCCACGCTTTCCAACGCCAAGAAGCTGTGGCCGGAATGCGTCACCAAATCCGGGATCATGGTCGGGCTGGGGGAGACGTGGGCGGAGATCATCGACGTGATGAAGGATCTGCGAGCGGTGGGCGTGGATATCCTCACCATCGGTCAGTATCTCCAGCCTTCCCGGAACCATCTTCCGGTGGAGCGGTTCTACCGGCCGGAGGAATTCGAGGAGCTGAAACGGATCGGCTACGAGCTGGGGTTCCGATGGGTGGAAAGCGGCCCGCTGGTGCGCAGCAGCTACCGGGCGGAGGCCCAGGCCCGGGCCCTCTCCCGGGTGCCCCGGCCGGCGGCAGGGGAAGCCGCGCCAGACCCCCCGATCCGGCCGTGATCCGGGTGAGTTCCCCAGCGCCGTCGGATCCCCGGCGGGGGGAAGGGCCATCCCGCCCCCCCCCGGATCCAGGCCTAGCGGCGTCCGTCCCGCATAAAAAGCGAAGCGCCGGGGGCCGCCATCCCCGGCGCTCGGCTAAAAGGAGGAGAAGAGGTTCCGCCCGCTGCTCACTTTACAGGATACGCCACGGCCGGCTTCTCCGCTGGACGGAAATCCGACGTTTCCCTGACGTTTCCTCGACGTCGGAGGCGATCCCCTGGACCGGGCCTTCGGGGGGGAACCCCCTGGCCCCTCCCACAGCGCCATTCCCATATCAGGTCGGAGCTCCGTCATTCGTTCCCTTCCCCGCTGGGGGGCTTTCGGGGCTGGGCCGGCCGCCTTCAACGGCCAGTTCCGCCTCGAAACGCCGGGGAAAGGACCGTCCCGCTTTCCCGCATCCCAGCCCGGCAGGAGTCAGGCGGCAGGTTGTCCCGCGGAGTATGGAAGTTTGGTGGAGCACGGATCGCTGGGCCCTTCCCTCCTAAGCCCTTCCCGCAGAGAAGAGAAGAGAGGAAAAATAATTGGGGGTGGGCCAACCGGGGGTCAGAGGCCTGCCGTTGGCCCGGGGAATTCCCTTCGTCAGCCCACAGGCAGGACGTGAATTCACAAGGAGCGATCATATGGAGGGAGCAGTCTGGGCGGTGCGCACCGAGCGGCTGACCCGGGTCTATCGGGTGGCCCGGAAACGGGGGCAGCCGCCTCAGGAGCGGGTCGCCTTGCAGGAGGTGGATCTGGAGATCCGCCCCGGCGAGCTGTTCGGCCTGCTGGGGCCGAACGGGGCCGGGAAGACCACGCTGATCAAGATCCTCACCACCCTGCTCCTGCCGACCTCCGGCCGGGCATGGGTCGCCGGCTACGATGTGGCCACCCAGCCGGAGGCCATCCGACGTCGCATCAATATGGTGGCGGGCGGCGAATCCTGCGGTTACGGGTTGCTCACGGTGCGCGAGAACCTGTGGATGTTCTCCCAGTTCTACGGCCTGGATAACCGGACCGCGCGCCGCCGCATCGAGGAGCTGCTCGAGCGCTTCGACATGCGGGATCGCGGGGATTCCAAGATGTCGGATCTCTCCACCGGGCTGCGGCAGAAGGTGAACATCATCCGGGGCTTCCTCACCGACCCGGAGATCCTGTTCCTGGACGAGCCCACCCTTGGGCTGGACGTCAACGCGGCGCGGCAGATCCGCTCGTTCATCCGGGCGTGGATCCAGGATCGGCCGGGGCGGACGATCCTTCTGACCACCCACTACATGCTGGAAGCGGAGGAGCTGTGCGATCGGGTGGCGATCATCGATCGAGGACGCATCCTGGCCTGCGACACCCCCCAGGGGCTGAAGCGTCGCCTCCAACGGGATGCCATCTTCTCCATCGAGGTGACCGAGTTCCCGCATCACGCCCAGCTCCTCGGAGAGATCCCCGGAGTGCGCCAGGTCCACCATCGCCATCATGACGGGCATCTGGAGCTGGACCTCATCCTGGAGGAGGAGGGAGTGATCGGGCCGGTGATCTCGGTACTGACCGCGAACGGCGCCCACATCCGGGCCCTCCGCAAACGGGAGCCCACCCTGGAGGATGTGTTTGTCAGCCTGGTGGGGCGAGGGCTTTCGGAAACCGGCGAGGAGGAGCCAGGATGAGCCGGGAAGCTGTGGCCCTCTTTTTGCGAACGATGATCGCGCGGGCTTACCCGCGGATCATCGGCCAGAACCGGGAGCCCAGCTGGATCCTCTTCGATATCGGGTTGCCGCTGCTAGGCACCTCCGCCTATGTGTTCATCTACCGCGCCCTTCAGGCCCCCGAGGAATACATCGGCTTCGTGATCCTGGGCGGGGCCATGACCGCCTTCTGGCTCAACGTCCTGTGGTCGATGTCCAGCCAGCTCTACTGGGAAAAAGAATCGGGGAACCTTCCCCTGTTCATCATCGCCCCCGGGCCGATGATGGGGATCCTGGCCGGGATGGCGCTGGGCGGGATGCTGGCGACCGCCCTGCGGGCCACTGTGATCGTCCTGGCCGGCTCCCTGCTCTTCGGGGTGCGCTACGCCCCGGCGAACCCTCTGGCCCTGGGGGGGACCTTCCTGCTGACCCTGCTGGCCCTTTACGGGCTGGGGATGCTGCTGGCCTCTCTCTTCCTGATATGGGGCCGGGAGGCCTGGCACCTCTCGAACCTTTTGCAGGAGCCGATCTACCTGCTCTCCGGGTTCTACTTCCCCATCCGGGCGCTGGGGTTCTGGATCGGCGCACTGGCCTCTCTGATCCCCCTCACCCTGGGCCTGGATGCGATGCGGCAGCTGCTGTTCCCAAGGGCCGCCAACGGCCTCTTCCCGGTGGGATGGGAGATCGGGGGCCTGGGGGTGCTGAGCGCGATCTTCCTCCTCGCCGCAAAGCACGCCCTCGATGCGCTGGAATGGCTGGCCCGACGGGAAGGTCGACTCACGGAGCGGAGGCGCTGATGCGAACCCTCTGGCACACCCTGCGGACCGCCGCCTGGCTGGGTTGGCAGATCGAGTCCAACTGGACGGATCCCTTCCTGTTTATGATCTACTCCGTCGCCAAGCCCATCGCCAGCGTCCTCATCCTGATCCTGATGTATAAGGTGGTGGCCCGGGCGGATTTCAGCCACCCCCTCTTTGCTTACCTCTACCTGGGCAACGCCTTTTATATCTACGTGGGCGCCGTCCTGACGGGGATCAGCCAGGTTTTGATCATCGACCGGGAGGAATATGGGATCCTGAAATACTTCTACATCGCTCCCATCCCCACGGAAGCCTACCTGGTGGGGCGAGGGGTCGCCCGCATGGCCACTGGCACCATCGCCGTGGCGATCACGCTCCTGTTCGGGCTGCTGGTTTTCCGGCTCCCGTTGCGCGTCTCCGGGGCGGGCGGGGGGTTCTTCCTCATTGCGATGATGCTGGGGATGCTGGCCATGATCGGCCTGGGGGTGGGGCTGGCAGGAGCCACCCTTCTGGCCGCCCGCCACGTCTGGGTGATCGGGGAAGCGGTGGCCGGCGCCCTCTACCTGTTCTGCGGCGCCGTGTTCCCCCTGGAGGTCCTCCCGCCCTTCCTGCGCCCGATCGGATATGCGCTTCCCCTGACCTACTGGCTGGAAAGCGTCCGTCGGGCCCTGCTGGGCTCCTCGGCTGCCCGCTTCCCGACCTTCGCCGGATGGTCGGATGGACAGCTGTTGTCGATTCTGGGAGGGATGACCCTGCTCTCCCTGGGCCTGGGGTTTGGGCTGTATCGGCTGGCGGAGCGGAAAGCCCGACAGCATGGAGCCATCGACCGGGAGACCGGATATTAAGAGACGCGTCGAAGGAATTCGACCTCAAGAGGCCTTCGCCGGCTGTTACGTCGGCGCAGGCCGACGCCTGACGCAAAGCGCCTCGCGAGGCCGATTTCCATCGGCGCACGGCATGGCTTTCACAAGGCGCGGGCCGCCGCTATAATAACTGCTCTGGAAAAGCAGCCCCGCCTCGGATGCTCCCGCAGGTCACGCCGTTGAACGCCTTTCAGCCGGGGGCCGGACGAACGCTTTCGGCGCTTCTCGTGGCCCCAAACGGTGGGGTTGCCGTCAGGGATCCGCGATGGACGATAGTTCTCTGCTATTGCAATGGCTGGCGGTTTTCGGATTGATCGGCCTGAACGCTTTCTTCGCCGCGGTGGAGTATGCCGTGGTATCGGCCCGCCGGAGCCGGATCGCGGTGCTGGCCGAGTCGGGCTCCCCGGCCGCACGGATTGCGCTGCGCTGGCTGGAGGATGCGCGGCATCGGGATGAGATCCTGGCCACCGTGCAGGTGGGGATCACCATGGTGGGGCTGGCGCTGGGGTGGCTGGGGGAACGCACCCTGTCGGCGACCCTGGAACGTATACTGGTCCTTCCTCCCCCTACCCCGCTGGTTCGACAGGCTCTGCAGCTCCTCCCCCTTACGCTCAACCTGACCTTCATCCTCGGCCTCCAGATCGTGCTGGGCGAACAGGTCCCCAAGATCGCCACCCTGCGGGCCTCCGAACGGGTGCTGCTAACGGCCCTGGGCCCGATGCGGGCGATCTACTGGCTCCTGCGCCCCCTGGTCTGGGCACTCCATCGGGTCACCGATTTCACCCTGCGGGCCCTCCGGATCTCAGGGGACGGCTATGGGATGATGTATACCATTGAGGAGCTCAAGCGGATTGTGGACGAGAGCGGGGAAGCGGGGATCCTGGAGCCGGAAGCCCGGGAGATCCTGGAAGCGGTCTTCGACCTAGGTCAGATCCCGGCCCGCCAGATCATGGTGCCCCGGACGGAGATCGTGGCGGTGGAAGCTGAGGCCCCCGTGGAGCGGATCATCGACGCCGCTATCCAGACCGGCTACGACAAGTTCCCGGTTTATGAGGGCGATCTGGATCGGATCATCGGGGTGGTGCATCTCCGGGAGGCGCTGCGCGCATGGCGGGAGGGCCGCCCGGTCCAGGCGCGGGACCTGTGCCGCGAGGTGATGGTGGTGCCGGACTCCATCCGGGTGGATGATCTGCTGCGCCAGTTCCAGGAGCGGGAAGAGCACCTGGCGATCCTGGTGGATGAGTTCGGAGGCACCTCCGGCCTGGTCACACTGCGGGACGTGCTGGAACAACTCGTTGGAGAGCTGCATGAACGAATGGAGCCCAAAGAGCCGGATGTGGTCGCCATGCCCGATGGCTCTTATCTGATCAGCGGGCTGCTTCCGATCCAGGAGGTGAACGAACGGTTCCAACTGGACCTGCGGGATCCTTACTATGAGACGATCGCCGGGTTCGTGCTGGGCCGCCTGGGGCGCATCGCCCGGGTGGGCGACGAGGTGGACGCCGGGGCGGTCCGCCTGCGGGTGGAGGCGATGGACGGCCTGCGCATCGCTCGCCTTCGTCTCATCCCTCAGGCGGGGCGATGAGGACCCCTTAGCGCCCTGCCCGATCCCCAAAGCCTGAAGGAAGCCGGAGTCTCGCTCTGGAGGTGATCGGATGCCACGGCCGGATGGGCGCTTGAATGACGCCTTGCGCCCGGTTCGTTTCCATGTGGGCTTCACCGAATACGCCGAGGGATCGGTGCTGATCGAGATGGGGCGCACCCGCGTGCTGTGCAACGTCACCGTGGAGGAAAACGTGCCCCCGTGGCTGAAGGGTCAGGGGCGAGGCTGGCTCACAGCGGAATACGCTATGCTGCCCCGCAGCACCCATACGCGGACGCCGCGGGAGGCGGGGCTGCAGAGCGGGCGCACCAAAGAGATCCAGCGGCTGATCGGCCGGAGCCTGCGGGCCGCTCTGAACCTGGAATATCTGGGAGAGCGAACCCTGATCGTGGATTGTGATGTGATCCAGGCGGATGGCGGCACCCGGACGGCGGCGATCACGGGCGGCTACGTGGCGGTCGTCCTGGCCCTGCGCCGCCTGATCGAAGCCGGGACGGTTCCTCCAGAGGTCCTGCGGACGCCGGTGGCGGCGGTGAGCGTGGGGATCGTAGAGGGAGAGCCCCGACTGGATCTCTGTTACGCGGAAGACAGCATCGCCGAGGTGGATTTCAACATCGTGATGACCGGCGAAGGGCGTTTCGTGGAGATCCAGGGGACGGGGGAAGGTCGGGCCTTCAGCGGGGAAGAGCTTCAGGCGCTCCTGAGCCTGGCCCGCAAGGGCATTGCGGAGCTGCTGGAGGCGCAGGCCCGCGCGCTCCAGGGGATCCCATAAGTCACGCCGGGGAGAACCGACCATGAGCCCGAGAGAGAAGATCCCCCGGATCATCCTGATGGCGCTGGCCCTTCTGGGGCTCAGCGGATGTCTCACCCTGGAGGTGAGAACCCGTTTGCGGAACGACGGCTCCGTGGAGCGGACGGTGGTGATCGCCGTGGATTCGGTTCTCCTGCAGACCGCGGCCGTGGACCCTCTGGAGGCGCTCCGCGCGAAATCCGAAGCAAGCGGATGGCAGGTGGAACGCTATCAGGATCCCACACGGGAACAGGAGGGGCTTCGCTTGCGTCGTGCGCTGGGCGCGCTGGAGGACCTGAACCGCCTGCCCGAAGGAGATCCCCTCGCCGGGCTGGAGCAGGTGGCTCTGGGGGAAGAGAGGGGCTTTCAGACCCTGAGCGTGACGTTATCCATCTCGGGGATCCTGGATCGCCTGCGGATCGCCGCCGGGGAGCCGCCGCTTTCGACGGAGGAGCTCTCCCTGCTGCGCGCAGCCCAGCTCCGGATGCTCTATGAGGTAGAGCTCCCCGGCCCGATTGTGGATTACTCGCCCCGGAGCGGCGCCCAGGTGGAAGGCCGACGGATTCGCTGGATGGTCCCGCTCAGCCCGGATCAGCCGGCGATCTCGCTCCAGGTGACATGGCGCCCGGTGCGCCCGGTTCCCGGCTGCATCGGAGGGTGGATCGGCCTGCTGGCCGTTGGGGGCGCGATCCGATGGGGCTATTCGTTCAGAAAAGGGGGTCACGGGTATGGATGAGGAACGCCCGCGTCCTTCCGGTGCTCGGGTGTCCTCGCTGCCGGGCGATGCCGGCGGCGGATCGGAAAGAGCGCCCGGGCTGTGGGGCGCGGCTTTCGGGGGCCTCCTCACAACCAGAGGGCTTCCCCCGCCTCGCCATCGCTTTTCGATGTATTCATTGCGATCGCCGGTGCGGAGTCTACTGCTCTGCGTGGCCTTGCTCCGGTGGCTGCGCCGGTGAGGGGTTGGAGGCCGCCTTCGGGAGCCCCCAACCCCTCGAGATCGCGGGTGATGGAGAAAGCTGAAGCATCGCGCGGGGATCTTCCGCGGGATCGATTCACAGCTCCCGATCTACTCGATGAGCAAAAGCAGGGGGTTCTCCAGATATCGACGGAAGGCCTGGAGGAACCGGGCGACCTCCGCACCATCCGTCACCCGGTGGTCCGCGGAGACCGTCACTTTCATCCGCCGCCCCACGGCCAGCTGACCGTTTTTCACCACCGGCACCTCGCGGACGCTGCCCACAGCCATGATGGCCGCTTCAGGCGGGTTGATGATGGCGATGAAATGCTCCACCTCATACATCCCCAGATTGCTCACCGTGAACACGCTTCCCTCAATGTCTTCCGGCCGGACCTTTCCGCTCCGCGCGCGTTCCACCAGCTCCTTGCTTTCCCGTGCGATCTGGGCCAGCGGCTTCTTATCCGCGTCCCGCAGCACCACGGTGATCAACCCCTCTTCGAGCGCCACGGCGATCCCGATATGAATGGCTTCGTGGCGCACGATCCCGCCTTCCTGATACGAAGAGCGCAACGCGGGGAACTCCCGCAGAGCCAGGGCCGCCGCTTTCACGACCATATCGTTCACCGAGACCCTGCCCCGCTCTCCCAGCGCCTCGTTGATCCGCGCCCGCCAGGCCATGGCCTCGTCCATATCCACCTCGACGGTGACATAAAAATGCGGCACGGTCTGCTTGCTGGCCGTCATCCGCCGGGCGATGGCCTGACGGAGCGGGCTGACGGGGATCGCCGTCGGCGGTGGAGGGGGTGGAGGCGTGGGGGCAACGGCCGGAGCAGGGGCCACCGCCCGCGTCGGAGCAGGAGCCCGGGCCTGGAGATAGCGATCGATATCCCGCTTCACCACGCGACCGCCGGGGCCCGTTCCAGGGATCTCCCGGAGGTCGATCCCGGCCTCGCGGGCCAGCCGCCGGGCGAGGGGGGAGGCCTTCACCCGCCCCTCCGGCATCGGGGTCGGGGTCGCCGCCGGGGAGGGGGCCGGGGCGGGGGCCGGCGTGGGGACGGCAGGCGCTGGAGCCGGCGCGGGGGTCGGTGTGGGGGCCTGCGCCGGGGTCTTTCCAGGAACCTCCACCGGCTCATCGGGGGCTCCAATGATGGCGATGGGAGTGCCAACCGGCACCGTGGTCCCCTCTTCGATCAGCACCGCCTTCAACACGCCGGAGGCCGGCGCCTCGAATTCGATGTTGACCTTCTCCGTCTCGATCTCCGCCAACGGCTCCCCGGCCCGAACCGGATCCCCCACTTTCTTCAGCCAGCGCAGCAGCTTCCCCTCCACCATATCGAAGCCCATCTTGGGCATTGTGACCGTTGTGGCCATCTCTTGCCTCCACCGCCTGAGTTGAGGGCGCGATCATCGGGGCGATGATCCTTTCGCTTCAGCGCAGCAATATCCTGACCGCCTTCACCACATCCTCCGGCCAGGGAAGGACCGCCCGCTCGTGGTGCTTGTTATAGGGCATGGGAACCTCCCGGCTCCCCAGGCGCATCACTGGGGCGTCGAGCTCATCGAAGGCGTGTTCCTGGATACGGGCCGCCACCTCGGCGCCCACGCCGAAGGAGCGCCACTCCTCGGTGACCACCAGGGCCCGATGGGTTTTGGCGATGGACTCATAAACCGGCTCCATGTCCAGCGGGCGTAAGGTGCGCAGATCCACGATTTCCACCTCGATGCCTTCCCGGGCCAGCTGTTCCGCCGCCTGAAGGCTGGCCTGCAGCATCCGCCCATACGTCACGATGGTGCAATCCCGCCCCACCCGCTTGACCTCGCTCCTGCCGATGGGGACCACGTAATCGCCATCCGGCACCTCGCCCCGCACCGGATACAGGGCGGTATGTTCAATGTAGATCACCGGATCTTCGTCCCGCAAAGCGGCCTTGAGCATCCCCTTGGCGTCATAGGGCGTCCCCGGGTAGACCACTTTCAGCCCGGGGACATAGGCGAAGTAAACCTCGAAGGTCTGGGAGTGGGTGGCCGCAAGCTGACCCCAGCCGGCAGGCACGCGGATGACCAGGGGCACTTTGAACTGGCCGCCGAACATGTAGGACATCTTGGCAGCATGGTTGACGATCTGATCCAGCGCCAGGAGGACGAAGTTGATGGTCATGATCTCAGCGACCGGGCGCAGCCCTCCCAGGGCCGCCCCCAGGGCCACCCCCACGATGGCGGATTCGGCGATGGGCGTATCGCGCACCCGCTCCTCCCCGAACTCCTCGTAAAGGCCGCGAGTTACGGCATACGTTCCACCGTAAGCCCCGACGTCCTCTCCCATAATGAAGACCCGGCGATCCCGCTGCATCTCCTCCCGCAGGGCCTGCCGGATCGCCTCCCGGATGGTCATGACCGGCATGGTGGATTTTCCTCCTCGGATTTCCGCTGGGATGCAGAGTATAGAACCGCAGGGACGCCTCTCTGGATGGCCTGTCCTGTCAGCGAGGCCTCCCGATCATGCGCTCTCCCATTCGCGGAGGAATCGCTCATCGCCACGCCAGGCCCCCACCGGGTTGGCGTAGATAAAATCGTAAAGCTCCTCCAGCGGGGGATCCGGGCTTTCCTCCGCAAAGCGCATGACCTCCTCCATCTCCCGCTCCACATCCTCGTGGATCGCATCCAGCTGCGCCTCCGGGATCCCCTCCACCTCGATCAGATGCCGACGGAAGCGCTGGATGGGATCTCGCTGCTTCCACTGCTCGACCTCTTCTTTCGTGCGATAGAGCTCAGGGTCAGCAACCGAATGGCCCTGGAAGCGGTAGCAGAGAGCCTCCAGGAAGTAAGGGCCGTTCCCGGCGCGGGCCCACTCCACCGCCCGAGCGGCCGCCTCATAGACCGCCAGGACATCCATCCCGTCGATCCGTTCCGCCGGGATATTGGCCATGCAGGCTTTCTTGTAAACTTCCGTCACCGCGGAGGCCTTCTCGATGGCCACCCCCATCCCGTAGAGGTTGTTCTCGCAGAGAAAAACCACCGGGGTCTTCCAGAGAGCGGCCATGTTTAACGACTCATAGAATTCCCCGATATCGGTGGCCGCATCCCCGAAGATGGCCATCGTCACCCGGGGCTCCCCCAGATATTTGGCGGCAAAAGCCAGGCCCACGGCCATCGGGAGATGCCCCCCCACGATGGCATGGCCGCCCCAGAAATTGTGCTCCCGGCTGGCGAAGTGCATCGAACCGCCGCGGCCCCGGCTGCACCCGGTCACTTTTCCGAAGAGCTCCGCCATCAGGATGCGGGGATCCAGGCCCCTGGCGATCGCATGGCCGTGATCCCGGTAATGGGTGAGGAGATGATCCTCGGGCTTCAAAGCGGCGATGGCTCCTACTGCTACAGCCTCTTCGCCGATGTAAAGGTGCAGGAAGCCAGCGATTTTCCCCTGCTGATAGGCGATGCGGGCCAGCTCCTCGAAGCGGCGGATCAGGACCATCTGACGGTAAAACGAGAGCTTGGTCGCCGTATCCAGCTGCACGCCCGCCGCCGCGGCCGCCTTCGGGGCATTTCCCTTCCCTCGACCGCTCATCGGTGACCTCCTCACAGCGCTCCGGATCGGAGGGAGATGATCGCACAGACACCAATTTTCAGCATTCTTGATGATTATAACACGCTCAGCGCGGAGGGTCTTTTCTCTGGGATCCAATCGAAGGGTTTCAGGGTGACGGACCAATCTCTCTGTGATACGATGGATCCGCAGTGGGGCCAAGCCCATGGGGCTGGTCTCCTTGAAATGCATCCTGAAGGTGAGGTGCTGGAGCGATGGAGATCACCTGGTTCGGCCTGAGTTGCTTCCGTATCCGCAGCCGGACGGCGACGATTGTGACGGATCCGTATGATAAAAGCGTGGGGCTCAACCTGCCCCGCCTGAAAGCGGATATCGTCACCGTCAGCCATGACGCCCCCGGCCATAACGCCGTTCGCCTGGTGAAGGGCGAGCCGCACGTTCTCAGCGGGCCGGGGGAATACGAAATCAGCGGGGTGTTCATCACCGGCCTGGATATCCGGCCGGAGAACCGCCGCAAGCGGGATCGCGAGCGGCGGAATACGATCTTCCTCTTCGAGCTGGAAGATCTGCGGATCTGCCACCTCGGGGATCTCCAGCATGTGCCCTCCCAGGCTGAGGTGGAGGAGGCACTGGGGGAGGTAGATGTATTGCTCATCCCGGTCGGCGGAGGAGGGGCGCTGAACGCGGCCCAGGCCGCTGAGGTCGTCAGCCTCCTCGAGCCCCGCGTGGTGATCCCGATGCATTACCGGGTGCCCGGGCTGGCCCTCAAGCTCGATCCGGTCCAGAAGTTCCTGAAAGAGATGGGGAGCGAGAAAGCCCCGACGGTGGATGTTCTGAAGATCTCCCGGAACGAGCTGCCGGAGGAGACGCAGGTCATCGTGCTCAACCTCCAGGCGCAGGAGGAAGGATGAGGCGGGCGCTTCTTTTCGCGCTGGCCCTGGCGTGGATGGGAGGCCCCGCAGCCTGTCGCCCCGCCCCGACCCCCGCGCCCGTCCCCACCCTGGAGCCCCGGCTGCTCCAGGCTCGGGAGGCGCTGCAACGGGGCGATGGCATCGCCGCCCTCGCGGTGCTGGAGCCCTTCGTCCGGGAACATCCCGAAGCCCTTGACGCCCGGGTCTGGCTGGGGGACGCCTATGCGATGGCGGGCCGGATGGCGGAGGCCGAGCAGGCCTATCGGGAGGTGCTGCGGCGGGTTCCGGAACACGCGCCCGCTCGCCTGGGCCTGGGGGCCGTGCTGTATCAAAGCGGCCGCCTGAGCGAGGCCGTGGCCGAGGCCCAGGCGGTTCTGGCGAGGCATCCGCAGGAGGCGCGGGCCTATTATCTGCTGGGCGCCGCTTTCCTTCAGCAGAATCGAATCCAGGAGGCCCACCAGGCCTTCGAACAGGCCCTCCGGCTCCGATCCGATTTCCCCGAAGCCTACGTCGGACGCGGAGCGGCCCGCCTGCTGGAGGGGGATTTCACCGGCGCCGAGGCGGATCTCCGACGGGCTCTGGCTCAGCGCCCCGGGATGCCGGAGGCCCATTATTGGCTCGGCCGGCTGCTGGCCCAGCAGGGAGAGGTGGACGAAGCACAGCAGCACCTCCAGGCCTTTCTGGAGAGCCCCGGCCCCTCTCCGTTCCGGGAGGAGGCGGAGGCCCTTCTCCAGCTGCTTCAAGGCGCCTCCCCCGCCCGGTGAGATCAGGCGCTCACCCGGCGGCGACGGCCTCGGTGACCAGCGCAGCCAGACACTCAATGAGGAGGG
The DNA here is from genome assembly GCF_034432235.1 of Thermoflexus sp. Lineage (NCBI taxonomy): Bacteria > Bacillati > Chloroflexota > Thermoflexia > Thermoflexales > Thermoflexaceae > Thermoflexus > Thermoflexus sp. The sequence goes on from NZ_DAOUCJ010000075.1 coordinate 36,772, forward strand.
GATCGTCGTTCAGAGAGCGGGTGCGCCGGAAGGTCAACCCCCATCCTTGCGCCGCCTCCCGGGCCTCCACGTCCAGGTCGTAAAGGATCTCCAGGTGGTCGGCCACGAAGCCGATGGGGCAGATCACCACATGTCGCGCTTCCCTCCCCTGTGCGATCCCTTCCAGGACCTCCCGGAGATCCGGACCCAGCCACGGCTCGCCCGTCGCACTAATGCTCTGATAAGCGAAGCGCCAGCGCTTCCATCCCAGCATCCGCGCCACCCGCCGCGCGGAATCCAGCAGCTCCACCTCGTAAGGATCCCCCTCCTCCCGCAACCGGGCGGGCAGGCTGTGGGCCGTGAAGATCACAATGGTCTCCCCTTCCGGAAGATCCTCCAGCGCTTCCTTCAGGCGTTCCGCCATCGCCATCACGAAGAGAGGGTGAGCACCCCAGCCCCCGATCTCCACCACGGGGATCGCCGCGCCGTGAGCAACGAGCGCGCGCCGGACGGCGGCATGGTAGGCGCCCACGCTCATGCGGGAGAAATGGGGCGCCATGGCCAGGGCGATCAGACGCTCCACGCCTTCCGCGAGCAGCCCGGCGACAGCTTCTTCGATGAAGGGGGGCGCATGCCGCATCCCCACCCGAACGCAAAAAGAGTGCCCGAGGGAGAGCCGGGCCAGCCGGGCCTCCAGGGCCTGAGCCTCTCGCATGGTGATCTCCAGCAATGGGGAACGCCCGCCGATGCGGCAGTAGCGCTCCCGCAGCGCCTCCACCTGCTCTGGAGAAGGCGGGCGTCCTCCCCGGATATGGGTGTAGTAGGCCTCCACCTCCTCCAGCGATCGCGGCGTCCCATAAGCCATCAGCAGCACCCCAATGCGCGCCATGTCCAGACCCTCACCGGATGATCTCTTCCACGGGAGGCCGGTCTTCCCCCCAGGCCGCGGTCGGCGGATCCGGGCGGTCGATCCCCTGAGCGGAGAGAAGCCTCGTCGCCGCTTCCCGCGCCTGTCGGATCAGATCCGGGATCCCGATCCCTCGATACGAGGCCCCCGTCAGCAGGAGGCCGGGGAACGCCCGGAGCGCTTCCTCCATCGCCTGGAGGCGCTCCAGATGCCCGACGGTATACTGGGGCATCCCCTGGGGCCAGCGGTGCACCCACGCCCGCACCGGATCCCCGCGCAGACCCAAAAGGGACCGCAACGCTTCCACGCTCCTCCGGATCAGAACGGAGTCCTCCTCTTCAATCGCCTCGCGATTCTCCTCTCCTCGTAGAAAGGCCCGCAGCAATACGAACCCCTCCGGCGCCCGACCCGGCCATTTGGAGGAGGACCAGGTGCAGCCGGTCAGGGGGAAAGGCTCTTTCCGCGGCACCAGGAATCCACTCCCCTGCAGGGGGTGGGCGACCTGATCCCGACGGAACGCCAGGGTCACCACCGCCGTGGAGGCGAAGGGGATCTCCCGGAGCCGTGCCGCCGCCACCGGGGCGAACGCGGCGATCTGGCGCGCGGCCTCCATCGCGGGAACAGTTAGCACCACCCCATCGGCCTCCAGGGTTTCCCCATCTTCCAGCGCCACCCGATAGCGACGGGCATTGCCCTCGCCACTCAGGGCCAGGCCGATGACCGTGCGCCCCATCCGGATATGCGTTCGCTGGAGAGAAGCGACCAGTCGATCGACCAGGGCCTCCATGCCGGAGCGCAATGAAACGAAGAGAGGATCGGAAGGCGGGAAGGGGCCGGCGCCCCTCAACCCGCGCGCGATGCTTCCGAACCGCCGCTCCAGGGCGAGGAGGTGGGGATAAAGCGCCTGCGTGCTCAGGCGCTCGGGATCCCCGGCATGGATGCCGGCCGTTAACGGCTCGGCGATGCCTTCTGCGAAAGCGCGGCCGAACCGGCGCCGGAGGAAGGTGGCCAGGGGCTCATCGCCCTCATCCCGGCGCGGCGGGATCCAGGGCTCCAGGAGCGCCCGGAGCCGCCCCCACCACGGCAGGCCGCGCGTCCGAAGCATCGCCCGGGGATCCGGGCGCAGAGCGAGGAGCGCTTCCGGGATCGGAACGAGCTGGCCCCGATGAAGCCGATACACCGTGCGAAACCAGGGCGCAATGACCTCTTCCTCCAGCCCCAGCTCCCGGAGCAGCGCCATGCCCTCCGGCTTCGTCCGCAGGATGGAATCCGGCCCTCCTTCCACCACAAACCCGTCCTCGCGCACCGTGAGGATCTTCCCGCCCAGCCGGGTCGTCCGCTCGATCAGAAAGATCTCGCCACGCCACCGTCCCTCCGCCATCGCGCGCTCCAGGAAATACGCCGCGCTGAGCCCGGCGATCCCTCCCCCGACGATCACCACCCGCATCGCGCTGCCTCCGGGTTCATCCCTGCCGCTCCATGGAGGGATCCCAGCGATAGGCGTGCACCCAGTCGACCAGACGGGCCACCGTGTCCGGCGGGGTCTCCGGCAGCAGCCCGTGGCCTGTGTTGAAGATATGGCCCGGCCGGCCGCCGGCCTGACGCAGGATCCGCTCCGCATGGACAACGACCACCTCAAAGGGCGACAGCAACACCGCCGGATCCAGATTCCCCTGAACGGCTACGCCATGGCGCAGGCGCGCCCACGCCTGATCCAGTGGCACCCGCCAGTCCAGCCCGATCACCGTTCCCCCCGCCTCCGCCAGATCCTCCAGCAGCGCCGCCGTTCCGGTCCCGAACAGGATCACCGGGATCCCCATCGGGCGCAGGGATTCGATCAGATGCTGCAGGTAGGGATGGACGCTGGTCCGGTAATCCTGAGGATGGAGGATACCGATCCAGCTCTCGAAGATCTGAAGGGCGTGGACGCCGGCGGCGATCTGAGCCATGGCGTAGCGGCGCAAGCTCTCCGTCAAGCGCTCCATGAGGGCATGCCAGGTGGCGGGCGCCGCGAACATCAGCGCCCGCGTCCGGGCGAAATCCCGCGCGGCCCGACCCTCTACCAGATAGCAGGCCAGGGTGAAGGGCCCGCCCAGGAACCCGATGAGCGGCACCGGAAGCTCCTCCCGCAGGATGCGGATGGCCTCCAGGACGAAGGGGACGTCCGTTTCGGGTTCCAGCAGCCGCAGGCGAGATACATCGGCCTCCCGGCGCAACGGGGCTTCGATCACCGGACCGCTTCCCTCCTCGATGGCAAGGGGGATTCCCATGCCCAGAAGGGGGATCGTCAGATCCGAGAACAGGATGGCGGCGTCCACCGCGAAGCGGCGCAGGGGCATGCGCGTGATCTCCGCGGCCAGCTCCGGCCGACGGCAGAGATCCAGAAAGGCATACCGTTCCCGGAGCGCCCGGTATTCCGGGAGATAGCGGCCGGCCTGGCGCATGAACCAGACCGGCGTGGCATCCACCGGCTCGCGACGGCAGGCCCGTAGAAACCGATCGTTAAAGGATCCCACGGGCCACCTCCCGGAACGCCGCCCGGGCCGCCCGCAGGGTGCGCTCGATGTGGGCTTCCGTGTGGGCGGCGGAGACGAACCAGGCCTCCAGCGGAGAAGGGGGGAGATAAATCCCGCGCTCCAGCATGGCGTGGAAGAACCGGGCGTAGCGGGCGCGATCGGTGGAGGCGGCCGTGGCGTAATCCACCACCGCGCGCTCCGTGAAAAACACGCTGAGCATGGACCCGACCCGGTGAATGTGAACAGGCACGCCCGCCTGCTCCGCTGCCTCCCGCAGGCCCTCCGCCAGGGCGGCGGATCGCTCCTCCAGCTGCCGGTAGAGCGCAGGGGTCAGTTGCTCCAGGGTAACCCGCCCTGCGATCATCGAGAGGGGGTTGCCCGAGAGCGTGCCCGCCTGATAGACGGGCCCGGCCGGCGCCACCTGATCCATCAGATCCGCCCGGCCTCCATAGGCCCCAACCGGGAGCCCGCCGCCGATGATCTTCCCCAGACAGGTTAGATCCGGTTCCACCTCGTAAAGGGCCTGAGCGCCTCCCCACGCCACCCGGAAGCCGGTGATGACCTCATCGAAGATCAGCAGCGCCCCGTAGCGGCGCGTGAGCGACCGCAACCCCTTCAGAAAACCCGGCTTCGGCGGCACCACACCCATGTTCCCGGCCACCGGCTCCACGATCACCGCCGCGATCTGATCGGGGAACTGCTCGAAGAGAGCGGCGACAGCGTCCAGATCGTTATAGGGCGCCACCAGGGTGTCCCGAACCCAGGCCTCGGGAACCCCCGCGCTGTCCGGGAGCCCGAACGTCGCAAGGCCCGAGCCGGCCCGGGCGAGGAGGAAATCCGCATGGCCGTGATAGCCGCCCTCGAACTTGATGATCTTCGAGCGGCCAGTGGCCGCCCGGGCCACCCGCAGGGCGCTCATCGTCGCCTCGGTCCCTGAGTTCACAAATCGAATTTTTTGAATGGAAGGGAACGCCTCCTGGATCCGCAGGGCCAGTTCGAGCTCGGCCTCCGTGGGCGCGCCGTAGCTGGTGCCCCGGCGGATCGCCTCCCGCAATGCGCGGACCACCGCGGGGTGGGCATGGCCCAGGATCAGCGCCCCCCATGAGCCCACGTAGTCGATGTAGCGGTTGCCGTCCACATCCTCGAGGATGGCGCCGCGCCCGCGGGCGATGAAGCGGGGCGTGCCGCCCACCGCCCCGAAGGCCCGCACCGGGCTGGATACCCCGCCGGGCATCCGCATCCGGGCCACGGCGTAAAGCTGCTCGGAGCGCTCGGTGCGCATCGCCGCCTCCTCAGGCCGGAAGATAGGGACACAGGGGATCGCTCTCCAGGGGATCTCCGGTGTGCGCATACGCGCGGGCCCGGGATCCGCCGCAGATGGCCCGGAAGGGACAGCGCCCGCACTTCCCCTTCAGCGCATCCGGATCCCGCAGGGCACGGAACAGGGGATGCTCCCGGTAGATCGCCACCGGATCCTCCCGGCGCACGTGCCCCAAGGGGATCGGCAAGAAGCCGGAAGGATAGATCTCTCCGATGTGGGAGATGAACATCACCCCATTGCCGTCCCGGACTCCGAACCCGCGGCGCGCGGCGGGGGGGAGGCGCCCGCCCGCCCGCTCCACCAGAACCCGCCGGTAGTGAGGGGCTTCCGTGGTCTTGATCTCGAAGGGCACGTGGGGGGCCAGATCGATCAACCAGTGCATCAGCTGCTCGCTTTCCTCCGGCGAGATCTCGCGGAGGAGCCGGCCACGGCCGGTGGGGATCAGGAAAAAGAGGCTCCAGCGGCGGGCCCCCAGGGCGACCACCCGTTCGGCGATCGCCGGCACATCGGGCATGGTTTCCGCGCAGACCAGGGTGTTGATCTGGAGGGGAAGGCCGGCGGCGACCGCCCACTGAGCGGCCCGCACCGTCTGGGCGAAGCTCCCCGGCACCCCGCGCAGGGCGTCGTGGCGCTCCGCCGTGGATCCATCCAGGCTCAGGGCCAGCATCCAGATCCCGGCTGCCTTCAGGCGAGCGATCACGTCCTCGGTGAGGGCATAGGTGCCGCTGGGGGTGAGGGCCACCGGAAAGCCCAGGCGTCGAGCTTCCGCAATGAGTTCGAACAGATCCGGGCGCTTCAGAGGATCCCCACCGGTGAGCACGAGATGGGGTCGGGGCTCTCCGAAGGCGGTCAGGCGGTCCAGCAGCGCGAACCCCTCGGCCGTGGAAAGCTCCCGCGGATCCCGCCAGGGGATCGCTTCCGCTCGACAGTGATGGCAGGCCAGATCGCACGCGCGGGTCAACTCCCAGTAGATGAGCAGGGGGCGTTCTGTATAGCGCATGGGGGGCCCTCCCTCAGCCCAGCAGATCCAGGACCGCCTCCGGCGGCCGGTGAAGGGCGGTGAAGATCGGCGTGTCCCGCATGGTGTATCGGCGGGCCTCCGTGCCCCGCAGAGCCTGGACCAGATCGGAGAACAGGACCAGGTCCTCGGTCTCATAGACCACCACGAACTCCTGATCCTGAAGACCGAAGGCGTAAAGCAGCCACTGGCGGATCGCCGGATATTGCTTCCCCACCCGGATGTGCTCGTTCATCATCCCCTGACGGGCGTCCTTGCTCATCCGATACCAGTCCGCCGTCTTCACGAAGGGGTATACAATCAGATAGGTCTTGCGGTCCCCATCGAAGGGATCGATCTCCTGAGGGGAGCGTCCGGCGGCGTAGATGGAGGGGCGGGTGAAACCCCAGAGGGTGAGGACGGGCTGGAAGAGGGTCCGGCAGCCGTTGACAGCCCGGGCAAACCGTTCAAAGAAGCGGGCAGGAAGGTCCGTCGCCTCCACCGGATCCGCGCTCCAGACCAGCAAATCGGCCTCCACGCGACTGGGGAAGACCTGATACAGCTCCACGCGCGCGGCGATGCCCTGAAGCCGTTCCCACCAGGCGGAAGCCTGAGATCGACGCTGGGCCGCCGGCAGTGCCCAGAAGGAATCGCTCAGCCGGAAGAAGGCGAAATGCCCGAGGACCGTTTTCTCCATCGTGTCCCTCCGGATGGAAAGGTGGAAATGCCGCGGCACGCATCCCTACTCGCGCAACTGGCGCGCCGCCTCCCGGGCGAAATACGTGATGATGAGATCAGCCCCTGCTCGCTTGATGGCGGTGAGGATCTCCATCACAACCCGCCTCTCATCCAGCCAGCCCATCTGCGCCGCCGCCTTCACCATGCTGTATTCCCCACTCACGTTGTAGGCTGCGAGGGGATGATCGAAGCGCTCCCGGGCCCGGCGGATCACGTCCAGATAGGCCAGGGCCGGCTTGACCATCACGATGTCTGCCCCCTGGGCGATGTCCCGCTCGATCTCCCGCAGGGCCTCCCGCGCATTTGGGGGATCCATCTGATAGCTCCGGCGATCGCCAAAGCGCGGGGCGGAGTCCGCCGCCTCCCGGAACGGTCCGTAGAAGGCGGAGGCGAACTTCGCGGAGTAGGCCATGATCCCCACATGCAGGAAGCCGGCTTCGTCGAGGGCCTCCCGGATCGCCCGGACCTGGCCGTCCATCATGGCGCTGGGGGCCACCAGATCCGCCCCGGCGGCCGCATGGGCCAGCGCCATCCGGGCCAGAAGGGCCAGCGTGGCGTCGTTGTCCACCTCCCCGTCCCGCACGAGGCCGCAATGCCCGTGGTCGGTGTAAGCGCACACGCACACATCCGTGATCACCACGAGCTCCGGGGCGAGCGCCTTGATGCGGCGGATCGCCTGAGGAACCACGCTGTCCTCAGCGTAAGCCTCCCGGGCCTCGGGATCCTTTCGCTCGGCCAGCCCGAAGAGCAGCACCGCCCGGATCCCCAGGCGGACGATCTCCTCGATCTCCGCCTCCAGGCGATCGACAGTGAAGCGGAACTGACCTGGCATCGAAGGGATCGGCTCCTGGATGTTCCGCCCCGGCCGGACGAAGAGGGGATAGATGAAATCCGCCGGCGACAGCCGGGTCTCCCGGACCAGCGCCCGCAGCCCCTCCGTGCGGCGCAGGCGCCGCAATCGATCCATCGGCTCCACGGATGTTCGCAGGGAGATCGAAGCCATATGCGGCCTCCTATCCCGGAGGATCCGAAAGATGGCCTGCCCAGCTTTCCACCAGGGCCCGGATCAGCCCGGCCTGGGTGTGCTCCCGGGCCACCGCCACGATCGGGAAGCCCAGGGCCCTGGCTTCCGCCGCCGTGATCGGCCCGATGCATACCGCCGGCAGATCCGCAGGTCGAAGGGCTTCCGGCAGACGTTCCAGGAGCTCGGCCAGGGCACGGGCTGTCGAGGGGCTGGTGAAGGTCACCCGATGGGGCCGTGGGGTGAGGATCCCTTGCAAGGCCTCCGGATCTCCGCCCAGCACCACCCGGTAAGCCGTCACTTCCACCACCTCCGCCCCGCGGGCCCGCAGCCGCTCCGCCAGGTCCCGACGGGCGATGTCCGCGCGAGGAAGCAGGATGCGTCGCCCCCTCACCTCCTCCAGTCCTTCCGCCATCGCCTCGGAAAGATAGACAGGGGGAAGGTAATCCACCGTCAGGCCGTAACGCTGGAGGGCCCGGGCGGTCGCCGGACCGATCGCCCCCAGGCGCGCCCGGGCCAGATCCCGCGGCGATCCGCCGGTGGATTGAAGGGCTTGCATGAAGGCGTGAACCCCATTGGCGCTGGTGAAGAGGATCCAGTCGAACGCCGGGGCCTGTCGGGCCGCCTCCTCCAGCGGCCGGGGATCCTCAGGGGACCGGATGTCGATGGCCGGGAACAGCAGGGGGATCGCCCCCAGCGCCTGAAGGCGCTCCGCCAGGTCCTCCCCTGCACGGCGCGGACGGGTGATCAGCACACGGCATCCGGCGAGCGGAAGTCGTTTCATTCCCCTTCCTCCAGCAGCATGGATCCATCCGTGGCCTTCATCCGTTCCGCCAGCGCTTCCCCCAGCGCCTCCGCTGCCTCGGCCGGCCCCTCGATCTGCCCCCGGACCCCCCGCGTCCCATCCAGCGCCATCACCCGTCCTTCCAGCGTTAAGCGCTCCCCGTGGACTTCCGCATAGGCCGCGATGGGGACGCGACAGCCACCTCCCAGGGCCCGCAGGAACGCCCGTTCCGCGGTTACGGCCCACCAGGTCGGAAGATGGTTCAGGTGCCCCACCAGGGCCAGGGTTGGGGCGTCGTCCGCCCGGACCTCCACCGCGATGGCGCCCTGGCCAGGGGCGGGAAGCACCTGCTCCAGGGGGAAGATCTCCACGATCTCCCCGCCCCGGCCCAGGCGGATCAGCCCGGCCACCGCCAGCACGATGGCTTCGTAATGTCCCTCCTCCAATCGCCGCAACCGGGTATCCACATTGCCAACCAGGGGGAGGTAAACCAGGTCCGGCCGCAGCGCCCGCAGCTGGGCGGTGCGGCGGGGGCTGCCGGTTCCCACCCGCGCGCCCGATGGCAGCGTCGCCCAGGTCCATCCGTTCCGGGCGATGAGCGCCTCGCGGGGGTCCTCCCGCTCCAGCACCGCGGCCAGCCGCAGCCCGGACACCGGATCCGTAGGGAGATCCTTCAGGCTGTGCACCGCTAGATCGATCTCCCCCTTCAGAAGCGCATGCTGCAGCTCCTTGACGAAAGCCCCCCGCACCTCCCGTTGCCCACGATCGCCGCTGGTGCGGATGATCACGGTTTCCAGGGGAAGCTCCGGGTCCAGCGCCCGCAGCCTCCGGAGGACCTGCTCGGTTTGCGCCCGGGCGAGGGCACTGCCTCGCGTGCCAATGCGCAACGGTCGTGGGCCGCGCATGGGACACTCCATCGCGGGAAATCTCCCCCCGCCTGGAGGCAACCGCCGGGAACTACGACTCCCCCCAGGCGGGTGGGATCGGGCCACCCCCATCCCCTTCTTTTTCCCATTCCCAAAGCACTCGCAGCCGCTGAAACGCGTAAGGATCCTCCGCCATCCCTTTCAAGCCCATCATCTGCAAATGGAGGAGCTTCTGGACCAGGCGATGGGCGAACTGCTCAATCCGGGCCCGCTGGGTGGGGGTCAGCTCCCCGAGCTTGGGCCAGAGCCATTCCAGCTCCTGTCGCCGGAGCGCATCGGCGCGCCGCTGCAGCTGCGCGATCACCGGCCCGACCTGGCGGCCCCGCCACCATCGCTCCCACTCCCTCACCGCTTCCGCCACCATCTCCTCCGCCCGGGCGATGGCCTCCGCCATCCGTTCCCGATACCGGGCGTTGAGGGCCTGCAGATCCTCCAGACGGATGCAATGAACTCCCGGCGTCAGCGGTCCATCGAGGCCCACATTGGGCGGTGCCCCCAGATCTACCAGCCAGAGCGGTGCTCCACCGCGAGCGGCGATGATCCCTTGCAGATCCGGCGCCGAAAGGATCGGTCGAGGGGTGGCCAGGGCGAGGAAGGCCACATCCACCCGGATCAGGTCCGCTGTGAGATTCATCAATGTGCCCGCTTCCCCGCCCACCTGCTCGGCCAGGGCGCGGGCTCGCTCCGGCGTCCGGCTGAGCACCCGTATCGGAGCGGGTCGATAGCGGAGGAGGGCATGCGCAATCTGGGTGCCCATCGTTCCGGCCCCGGCGACCAGGACCCGCTTTCCTTCCAGGGAGATCCGACGGTGGACTTCTTGGACCGCCAGAGTGGCCAGCGATACGGGGAGGCGGCCGAGCTCCGTCCGGGCGCGAACCGCCCGGCCCAGGGCCAGGGCGCGCTCCAGCAGCGGGCCCAGGATCGGCCCGGCCGCTCCCACTTCCCGGGCGATGGCCAGAGCGCTCCGGATCTGACCGAGGATCTCGGTCTCCCCAACCGCCGTGGAATCCAGGCCAGCGGCGACCCGAAATAAATGGACGGCAACCGCTCGACCCACCCAGAGAACGGGGAACCGGCCGGGAAGAGAGCGACGCAGGAAGGCCACGGCCTCCTCCAGCGGGCCGACACCGTAGATCTCCAGACGCTCGCAGGTGCTCAGCACGACCCCTTCCCTCATCCCCAGGGCCCGAAAGGCCGCCAGCCGCTCCCGCACCTCCTCCGGCGGAAGCCCCAGCCACGCCGCCAAACCCTCGAGCCCCTCCCGTCGATGAAAGCCGATCCCAAATAACCCGGCGTCCGCCACCGTTCCGGACCTCCCAGGCCGTCCCTTCCCTACGAATCAGACAAAATTCTACGTTTTAATTAGTGTTTGCGTCAAGATCGCTAAGAATTATTCAGATTCCGTGGTCCAGATTCCAGAGCCCTCCGATGCCCGCATGGCGCCCGCGGGGCTGAGGGTTGATGGAGGGAACGGGGGAGGTTCCTCGAGCGGAAGGAGCGGTCCGCTGGCCCGGCCGAACCCTGGCTGTCCACCGGGCGATGGAAAAGCCCTGCTCGCCTCCGATCCCGCATTTTCCCCTTCTTCGCCCTCGACTATAATGTTTCCAAACACGTGGGATCCCCGAGGGAATCCGACATTCCGTCGGAGTCAAGCGGGGATCCCCTTTCGAGGACATTGGAGGGATACAGAGGATACAGGGGGAAGGGCCGCCCCCCCGGATTGGCGCGCAACTTCTCCTTCCCGAAGGAGGATCGCCTATGGAGCTCGCCCATCGGATCCGCCTGGCGCGCGGTCAGGAGCCGGCCGACCTGCTCCTCAAAGGAGGACGCCTGATCAATGTGTTTACCGGGGACGTTTATGAGGCGGATATTGCGATTCACGGTTCATGGATTGTGGGCATCGGCGAGGGCTACACGGCCCGGGAGGTCATTGATCTGAAAGGCCGCTTTGTGGCTCCAGGGTTCATCGATGCCCATGTGCACATCGAAAGCAGTATGGTTCCCCCACCCGAGTTCGCCCGCGCCGTCGTCCCCCGGGGCACTACCACGGTGATCATCGATCCCCATGAGATCGCCAACGTCCTGGGCCTGGATGGCATCCGCTATATGCTGAACGCCGCCAAATACAACCCCCTGAGCGTTTTCGTGATGCTGCCCTCGTGCGTCCCGGCCTCCCCTATGGAGACGGCAGGGGCCGCCCTTTACTGGTATGATCTCCAGCCGCTGCTTTCCAGCCCCTGGGTGCTGGGGCTGGCGGAAATGATGAACTATCCGGGGGTGATCAACGGCGACCCGGCGGTGCTGGACAAGCTCCGAGCCTTCGCCCACGTGGTCCGCGATGGCCACGCCCCGCAGCTCACCGGCCGGGACCTGGTGGCCTATGTGGCGGCGGGGATCACCTCGGATCACGAATGCACGACGGCGGAGGAGGCCCGGGAGAAAGCCCGCCTGGGGATGTATATTTTCGTCCGCGAATCCTCCGTGGCCCGCAACCTGGCGGATCTCCTCCCCGCCATCACCCCGGCGAACAGCCGCCGCTTTTGCTTCTGCACCGACGACCGCCATCCCCTCGATCTGCTGGACGAAGGCCACATCGATTTCCTGATCCGCAAAGCGGTGCGCCTGGGCCTGGATCCCGTCACGGCGATCCAGATGGCCACCCTGAACCCGGCGGAGCATTTCCGGCTCCACGATCGGGGCGCCATCGCTCCGGGTCGGGTCGCCGATCTGGTGGTGTTCTCCGATCTTTACGACCTCCGCCCGGAGCTCGTTTTCCGCCACGGGGTCCTGGTCGCAGAGAATGGACGGCCGCTCTGGGAGCCGGTCAGCCGGAGGGTGGACCTGCGGAGCACCATGAACATCGCCTGGGATCGAATCCAGTTTCGGATCCCAGCCCGGGGTCGCCGGATCCATGTGATCGGGGTGATCCCGGATCAGCTGATCACGCCGCACCTGATCGAGGACGCCCGCATCCTCGACGGCGATGCGGTGGCGGATCCGGAGCGGGATCTGCTGAAGATCGCGGTGATCGAACGCCACCGGGCCACCGGGCAGATGGGCCTCGGGTTCGTGAAGGGGATGGGATTGCGGCGGGGCGCGCTGGCTTCCTCGGTGGCCCACGATCACCACAATATCGTGGTGATCGGGGCCGATGATCCCTCGATGATGACAGCGGTTCGGGCGGTGGCGGAGACCGGCGGGGGTGTGGCGGTCGCCGACGGCGAGCGGGTGCTGGCCCGGGTTCCGCTCCCCATCGCCGGGCTGATGTCCGATCGGCCCATTGAAACCGTCCGCCAGCAGATGGAAGAGGTGCTAAGGGCCGCCCGGGCTCTGGGGAGCGAGCTCCCCAATCCCCTGATGACCATGAGCTTCCTGGCTCTGGAGGTGATCCCGGAGCTGAAGATCACTGACGTGGGCCTGGTGGATGTCAACCGGTTCGAGCGGATCCCCCTGTTCGTAGAAGAATCATAAAGGGAAGGGTGGGCGGACTGCGAAGGCGCCCGCCCACCCGGGCCTTCCTTTACCCCGTGGTGCGCAACCCGGCCGCGACCCCCTGAATGGTGAGCCACAGGGCCTCCCGCAGTCCCTCCGCCTCCGGCTGTCCCCGCCAGCGCCGAAGCAAAAGGATCTGGATGAAGTTCAGGGGATCCACATAAGGGTTTCGCACCTGGATCGAGCGCTTCAGCCACGGGATATCCTCCAGGAGATCGGGCAAACCCATGATGCGCAGAATCGCCCGCCGCGTTCGATCGTATTCCCTCTCGATCCGGGACCAGATCGCCTCGCGGACGGATTCGTCGGGGACCAGCTCGGCGTAGGCCCGGGCGATCCCCAGGTCAGTCTTCGCGAGGGCCAGCGCCGCATCCGCCAGGACCACCTGGAAGAACGGCCAGCGGCGGGCCATCTCCTCCAGAAGCGACCAGCCGGAGGCCCCTTCCGCCCGCACGAAGGCTTCCACGCCGGTCCCCAACCCGAACCACCCCGGAAGCAGATGGCGGCTCTGGGTCCAGGAGAACACCCAGGGGATCGCCCGCAGATCTTCCAGTCGCCGCTCCGGGCGTCGGCGGGCAGGGCGGGAGGCGATGGGGAGCTCCTCGATGCCATCGATGGGCGTCGCATGTTCAAAATAGGTGAGAAAGCCGGGGATCTCCAGGAGCTCCCGATATGCTCGGTAAGCCGCCTCGCTCATCCGCTCCATCGCTTCCACCCATGCCGCCTCCGGCTCCGGGGAAGGCAGGGCGGAGACCAGCAGCGTCGCCCACAGGACCTGTTCCAGATGGCGGTAAGCGATCTGCGGATCGTCGTAACGTTCCGCCAGCACCTCGCCCTGCTCGGTCATGCGCAGGCGTCCGCCCACCGCGTCGGGCGGGAGACCCAGGATGCTCCGGGCCGCCGGGCCGCCGCCCCGCCCCAGGGCCCCGCCCCGCCCATGGAAGAAGGTGAGGGTGACCCCATGGGCGCGGGCCACCCGGACCATCTCCGCCTGGGCCCGATAAAGGCCCCAGACAGCGGCCAGATATCCGCCATCCTTGGTGCTATCTGAGTAGCCGATCATCACCACCTGATGATCCCCCTGGCGGCTCAGATGCTCCCGATACGGAGGCAGGGAAAGCATCCGATCCAGGATCCCGGGCGCTTCCCGCAGCGTGGAGATGGTCTCGAATAACGGCGCAACCTGGAAGAACGCTGGAGGGGCTGAAAGGCCGTTGGCGCCGGCCATCAGCCAGAGCACGGCCAGCACATCCGCCGGGCTGTGGGCCATGCTGATGATATACGGCCCCAGGGCCTCGGGGCCATAGGCCTGAGCGGCCTGATGGATCAGGCGGAACACCGCGAGGACCTCCGTCGTCTCCGGCGATGGGGCCATCCGCTCCACCAGCTCCGCCGCGCGAGGGAAAGTCTCCATCAGAAGGGCGATCCGCTCTTCCTCGGAACACGGCAGATCGTCCGCCACCCCTGCCGCTCGAAGCACCTCGGCGATCGCTTCCGCGTGGCGTCGCGCTTCCTGACGCACATCCAGGCGGGCGATATGGAACCCAAACACCTGAGCCTGGATCCACCAGTCCCACAGGAAGCCCTCGGCGATGCGCTCCCCACGGCCTTCCCGGAGGCTCTCCCGCATCCGCTCCAGATCCTCCACCAGTTCCCGGGCGGACCGATAGGCGCCTTCCGGAGGCGGATCACCCGTTAGAGGGTCCCAGCGCAGCGTCTGCTCCAGGCGCCAGGCGATCACACCGATCCACCGGCGATATCCCTCATACGGGGAGAGACGGGAAAGGCGCTCCTGCAGGGCCGGCCACCGCGCCTCCGCCTCCGCCAGGGCTTGAGCGAGCGCGGAGGAGATCGGAGCCTGGCGCGTGGAGACCCCCAGGGCGATGAAGAGGTCACGAGCCTGCTGAAGATGAAGGGATAGAGCGACCTGGCGGTGGCGTTTCAGGGTTTGCGCGGTCACCTCCGCGGTCACCCGGGGGTTTCCATCCCGATCCCCTCCGATCCACGAGCCGAAGCGCAGGAAGATCGGCACCCGATCCTCCAGCTCCGGATAGGTGGCCCGGAGGGCCTCCCGAACATCCCGATACAGACGAGGGGTGAGGGACCACAACGTTCGGACGAAGAAGGACAGGCCGTTCTCCACCTCGTCCATCACGGAGGGACGGCGCACCCGAGTCAGGTCCGTCTGCCAGAAGGCGGTGAGCTCCGCCCGCAGGCGCCGGAGCAGCTCCTCCCGCTCCCGGGGCAATCGATCGGGCGCATCCAGTTCGGTCAGGATCCCCCGGATCCGGCCCAGGATGCCCCGCACGGTCCGCCGTTTGGCTTCCGTCGGGTGGGCGGTGAACACCGGCTCGATGGAAAGCGCCTCGAGGACCGCGCGCACCGAGGCGGGAGGGATCCCGGCGGATCGGAGCCGGTGGAACGCCTCGACGATCGATTCGGGCCGAGGCTGGGGGTGCACCGCCTGCTCCCGCGCCCGCAGCACCCGCACCCGATGACGATCCTCCGCGAGGTTGGCCAGGTCGAAGAAAATCGTGAACGCCCGGGCGATGACATGGAGCTCGGGCAGCGTCAATCCCTCGAGGAGCGCCCGAAGCGCCCTCTCCGCCTCCGCATCCCCGGCCCGGCGGGCCCGGGCCAGCTGCCGGACCTGTTCCTCCAGCTCAAAGCCCTCGAGCCCGGCCTGCTCCCGGATCACCTCACCGAGCAGATCCCCTAAAAGATGGATGTCCCGTCGAAGCGGCTGATCGCTGATCATCGAGGCCTGAACTCCTCCCTAACTTGGGGATGCAATGTTCAGGGGGGAAGAGTCCCCACGCCGCTCTACTATCCTTCCTCCGCCCGCCACAGGGCCGCACCGGAGGGGAATGATCTTCCCCGCCTGAAGGTTCAGACCACGTCGCTGGGATCATGACACTTATTGTATCGAGTTTCGGCTGAATCCGTCTGGAGATTGAGGAGCCACGCCAAGCAGCTCTCAAACCTCCACTGGGGTCTTGCTGAGGAAAGCGCAGATGCGCTCCCTTCGAAACCCCTGGCCGATTCCGCCGCTTTCGATTACGATTAGCTTAGAACAACATCCGACGAACCCCGGCGCCAGGAGAGGACTGAGGATCTATGGAAACACGACCGGTGTCGTCCGCGCCCACGGATGCCGCCCAGGTGGAATGGGTGCTGGGCAACCTGCGCTGGTTGCTGATCGTGGCGATGGCCATCACAGCAGCCCTGAACCGGGGCGCATGGCAGACGTCCGAAACGGCCTTCATCGCCCTCCTCCTGCTTACAGGCCTTTACAATCTCCTGGTCCTCCTGGCCCTGGTCTTCGCGCGCTCCCCTCTGCCCCTCCCGGGCATCACACTGGCCGGCGATGTGCTGATCACCCTTTCCTTCATCGCGATCACCGGCGGCCTGAACAGCCCCCTGTTCTTCTTCGCTTTCCTCCCCATCCTCACCGCGGCCCTCCGGTTCCACTGGTGGGCGGGAGAGCTGGTCACCCTTGGCCTGGTGGGAGGACTGGTCCTCTGGGAATGGATCCGGACCCGGTCCGTCTCGGTTTTCCCCTCCTTTTTCGTCCAGGGCAGCGTTCTGGCCCTGGGCGCATTGCTGGCCGGGGCGGTGGGCGATCGCTTGAAACGGGAGATCCTGCGGGAGCTTCATCTGCGGGAGCTGGCCCAGCGGCGTTTGCTTGCCCAGGCCCGTCAGCAGCTCCAGGGGATCTTTGAGCTGGCCGCCGCCCTGGGGCAGATGCGGCGGACCGAGGAGATCCTCCACGCCACCCTCGAGGTCAGCGAGAGCCTGTTCCGGGGAAGCGGCCATCCCGCTCCGCCGATGTTCATCGCCCTCCTGGACCCGGAGGGCTTGCAGGTGGCTGCCGCTCGACGCCTGCCGCCCCGGGATGAGCGGATCCGCCTGCATGGCATCGCCGGGGCGATCCGGGAGGCTCTGGAAAGCGGGGAGGCCACGCTCTGTTCGAATCCGGCCCAGGATCCAGAGCTCGGGCGGCTGGTGGTGATGCGCATCGCCCGGGCAGCTCTGCTTCTTCCGCTGGGGATCGGCCCGGAGCGCTATGGCGTCCTGGTGATCGGCAGCCTGGACCCCCAGGCTTTCACTGGCGAGCGTCGGGATTTGCTACGGCTCATCGCGATCCAGGCTTCCATTGCGCTGCAGAACGCCCTGCTTTACCATACGCTCCAGCGGGAGAAGGAGCGCCTGGTGGATGTGGAGGAAGAGGCCCGACGACGGCTGGCCCGGGAGTTGCACGATGGCCCCACTCAGAGCGTAGCCGCCCTGGCAATGCGGCTGAATTTCCTCCAGAAGCTGTTCCAGCATGATCCCGCACAGCTTCCCTCCGAGCTGGAGAAAGCGGAACGGATGGCCCGCCAGGCCGTTCAGGAGCTGCGGCAGTTCCTCTTCCGATTGCGGCCGCTGATCCTCGAATCCCAGGGGTTGGTGGCAGCCCTCACCCATCTGGCTGAACGGTTTCAGGAGACGGAGCCCTTCGCCATCCACGTCGAGGCAGACCCGCGGGTGGATCAGGTCCTGGATCCCAACGCGAAGGGACTGGTGTTTTCCATTATTGAGGAGGCCCTGAACAACGCCCGCAAGCATGCCGAGCCTCGGAATGTGTGGATCCGCGTGAAGGTGGAGGGCGAAGGAGTGCGGAGCCTAAGCTCCGCACTCCAGGTGACCGTGGAGGATGATGGGCGGGGATTCGACCCCCAGGCGTTGCGGGCGGACTACAGCCGTCGGGGCAGCCTGGGGATGCTCAGCATGATGGAGCGGGCTGAGCTGCTCGGGGGGGAATTGCAGGTGGAATCCGCCCCCGGCCGGGGCACCCGCGTCCGGCTTCAGGTTCCGTTGCCCGGCGCCGCCCTGGATGCAAAGGCTTCCGCCCGGGAGGAAACCCGATGAGCCGCTGGATCCCGGCCCTGCTGCTGGGCATACTGGCGTTGATAGCGGAAACGGCCCTCCCGGCCCTCCGGCGTCGAACCCCTCAAAGGGGAAAACCCCTCGTGGAGATCAGCGCGCCGCTCATCGCGGGGCCGCTTCCGCTGGGCCTTGCGCTGGGGGTGGGATGGATCAGCCTGCGGGAAGCGGGGCTGGTGGGGCCGCTTCGCTTCGCCCCTGGGACGTTTCTGGGATGGCCTCCCGCGGATTGGGTCCGGGGGATCGGGCTGGCTGGCCTTTATGGAGGATTGACGCTGCTGGCCCTCTGGAGCTCTGGCCTCTGGAGGCCATGCCCGGTCCCGTGGAGCGAAAGGCTGGAAGAAGCCTTCACGGCCCTGGCCCGGGAGGCGCTGCTGGCCCTGGGGCGAGGGATCCTGATCGCGGCGTGGTTCCCTCAAAGTCCCCTTCCGGCCGCCTGGATGGCCTTCGGAATCTGGTGGGGCGCGCGGTGGAAGTTCGGAGGCGATCGGGAGGCAGCCCAGGGACCGGCGATCTGGGGGGGCGCGCTAACGGCCACGGCCTTATTCGGGCTCACCGGCCATCTCTGGCTCAGCGCAGCGGTCCATGCCCTGGTCGCCGCGCTGCTCGCCGGGCCCAAAACGTCTTTCGCCCCCCAGGGCTTCCCCATCCTTACGGACCGCGATCATCCCCTGTAAATGCCAGGGCCCATCCCAACCGGACCATTCTCGAAACGCCAGGCCGGCCTCCTGAGCCCGGAGGCGGAAAACATCCAGGAAGGAACCCTCTCCCCGGGGGCAGGCCGTCCATCGGTAGAGGATCCGGAGCATTCCCATGAGAAGGCCTGGCCCGTGGGGCCAGGCGCCGAGCAGCACCACGAACCGACCGCCCGGCCGCAATACGCGGGCGGCCTCCTGCCAGGTGGCGGGCTCCAGGATGAAGGGGGCCGGGAACGTGCTCACCACGGTATCGAAGGTTTGGTCGGAAAAGGGAAGGGCCTGCGCTCGACCCTGGACCAGAGGGATCGCAAAGCCCGTTCGCCGCTGTGCCCGGCGGGCCATCGGGAAGGAAAGATCCAGCCCGACCGGGCGGAGGCCCCGATGAGCCATGGCCGCCAGCAGGTGACCCGGGCCATGGCCGATCTCCAGCACCCGCACCCCTTCCACGTGCTCCAGCGCCGAGATCGCCCATTGCGTCCAGCGCCCGACCGAGACCAGGGCAGCGATCCCCTCATAGGCCCAGGATCCCTCGTGATAGAGCCAGCGGAAGAACGCCTGCATCCAGGCGGAGATCCATCCCATATGGAGCCCGAAACCTCCTTGAACCCATCCCCGGGCGATGATGATCCGGAGGTTTTCCTCAGATGCATGAATCCCACACACGCTTCCAGCGCGAGCAGGGCGGGAAGGTCTTCGTGGTGTTCTCGATCACGAAGAAGGGTGGGGGGAAGCGCATCTGGAATGAGGAGGTCATCGGGGAGATTCGGGAAGAGCTCCGGCGGCTTGGCTCAGAGGCGGGCGTTTAATCATCCAGAGCGCCTCCGTCGGGCTCCCAGCGCGACCCAGCTTTCCTCAATCCAGCGGCGCGTCACGGTAAGGCCGGCGGCCTCCAGGGCCCGGCGGACGATTTCCTCCTGTTCCCCGTGGAAGAACCCGGAGACCACCAGCCAGCCCCTCGGTTGCAACAGCTCCCCGATCCCCCGCTCGCAGAAGCCGCAGAGCACCGGGGCCACGATATTCGCCACAACCCCATCGAAGCGCTCGCCCAGGGCACGGGCCTCCTCCAGGGAACCCCGCATCACCACCACGCGATCCGCCACTCCATTGCGGATCATGTTCTCCTGCGCCACCTGCACGGCCACCGGATCGATGTCCAGAGCCCAGACCCGGGCGGCGCCCCGCCGGGCCGCCGCGATCGCCAGGATCCCGGAGCCCGTGCCCAGATCCAGGATCCGATCTCCTGGTCGCACCCATTTCGCGATGGCCTGAAGGCACATCCGCGTGGTGGGATGGGTGCCCGTCCCGAAGGCCATCCCGGGATCCAGTTCGATCAGCAGATCCCCCGGCTCCAGCCGCGCGGTCCGCCAGCTGGGCCGGATCACAAAGGGGCCCACCCGCAGGACGTCATAGTGGGCCTTCCATGCCTCCTCCCACAGGGTCTCATCCAGCTCCCGGAACTGGGGCGGCGGGAAAGGGAGGACCTGGCGCAGATGCCAGAGCCCCTCCTCGATGCGCTGCCGCGCCGTTTCCCAGTCCCCGGTCATCGGCAGGTAGACCCGCAGGGTGAGGATTGGTGGGGGGAGACAGGGACGCTCCCAATCGGTATCATCGGTCTCGATGGGACCATAATCATAGGCGATGCCGTGAGGAGCATAGCGGGAGAGCACCTCCGCGATATTGTCCGCCAGCTCCGTGGGTACCCGCACCGAGATCTCCAGCCAGCGCATCGAACAGATCCTCCACCGGTTTCCGCCAACCCCACAGAGCGCGGAATCGTTACCCGCCGAGAAGCTCCCGCAGGCGCTCCAGGAACCCTTTCTCCGGTTTCTGCACGCCGCCCTCCGGCAGCGTGCGGGCCAGCTCCTGGAAGAGTTTCCGCTGCTCCGGGGTCAGACGCGTCGGGATCTCCACCTGGACCACCACCAGCAGATCCCCTCGCCCGTTGCGGCGCAGGTGGGGGATGCCCCGGCCCCGCAGGCGGATCACATGGCCCGGCTGGGTGCCCGGCGGGATCTCCACCGTCTCCTCCCCTTCCAGGGTGGGCACCCGGATTCGACCCCCCAGCGCGGCCTGGGCGACGTTCACGGTGACCTGGACGATCAGGTCATCCCCCCGGCGGCGGAAATACGGATGGGGCTGGACTTTCACCTGAACATAGAGGTTGCCCGGCGGCCCGCCGTTTTCCCCGGGCTCTCCCTCGCCCGGCAGCCGGATCTGCATCCCATCGTCTACCCCCGCCGGGATCCGCACCGCGATCCGACGGCGGGTGAGCACCCGCCCTTCCCCGCTGCACTCCCGACATGGGGAGGCGATCACTTCCCCCATCCCCCGGCAGGTCGGGCACGAGGTGACCTGGACGAAGGAGCCCAGGAACGACTGGCTCACCCGCCGGACTTCCCCCAGCCCTCCACAGGTAGGGCAGCGAGTGGGGCCTGTCCCGGGCTCCGCGCCGGATCCCCGGCAGCGAGGGCATGGCTCGTTGCGCATCACCTCGATATCTTTCTCCGCCCCCAGCGCCGCCTCTTCGAAGGTTAACGTCACCTCCGTCTGGAGGTCCGCCCCCCGCCGGGGGGCCCGGCGCGTCCGGACCCGCGGCCCGAAGCCGAAGAGATCCTCAAACAGGTCCGCAAACAAATCCGTGAAATCCGCCGGCTCCGGGCGGAACCCCCGGCTCTCCAGGCCGGCGTGGCCATACATGTCGTAGATCCGCCGCTTCTCCTCGTCGGAGAGGACGGCGTAGGCCTCATTGATCTCTTTGAACTTCTCCTCGGCGTCTGGAGACTTGTTCACATCCGGATGGTATTGGCGGGCCAGACGGCGATAGGCTTGTTTGATCTCCTCCAGCGTGGCGTTTCGCGGGACGCCGAGGATCTCATAGTAGTCCTTGCGGGATGCGCTCATGGGGCCTCACTCTTATGCAGGACAACCGCAAGCCGTTGTCCTGCTTTTATGATTCGTCCCCCGGGGCCTCGGGCACAGGCTCGACCTTGCGGGCCACCTTCACCAGGGTAGGGCGGAGCACCCGATCGCCCAGCTTATAGCCTTTCTGCAGCTCCTCCACGATCTGACCATCCTCGAAGCCCGGCACAGGCTCGTAAAGCACCGCTTCATGCAGCATGGGATCAAAGGGATCGCCCGGTTTCACCTCGATGGGCTGCACCCCTTCGGACTCCAGGGCCAGCTGCAGCTTGCGGTAAATCAGGGCAACCCCTTCCACCCAGGTCAGATGACGCAGGTTGTCCGGAAGGGTCTGCAGGGCCCGCTCGAAGTCGTCCATGATCGGCAGGAGCTTGCGGATGAACAGCGCCGTCGCCTCCGCGGCGAACTGCGCCCGCTCGGCCTCCACCCGCTTGCGATAGTTGGCGAAGGCGGCCCGCTCCCGCTGCCAGCCCTCCAGGTATTCCTGGGCCTGCGCCCGCGCCGCCTCCAGCTCCTTCTTTAACGCCTCGAGCTGCTCCATCAGAGAGGCCTCGGCTTCCGCCACCGCCGCCTCCTGCGGCGTCGGCGAAACCTGTCCCTCTTGCGGTTGCTGAACCACGCCATGCTCCTCCACGGTTCCACCTCCATCCTTCGGGCTATCCAGCGCCGTAGGCAGCACAACTCTTAATTAATTTTATCCGGATCCGGCCCCCTCATTCCCGATGCGCCCGGCCGCGGATCTCCTGCAGGCACCGGACGCCGTGGGCGTTCATCCATTCCTCCATTTCCCTCCGGATGGCCTGGAAGGCTCCCAGCCCGCGATAGGCCACCGCCGAGCCCACGCCCACCGCCGTCGCGCCCGCCATGAGCATCTCGATGGCATCCTCCCCGGTGAGGACCCCGCCGGTGCCGATGATGGGGATGCGCACCGCCCGGGCGATCTCGTAAACGCACCGGACGGCGATGGGCTTGAGGGCGGGCCCCGAGAGGCCCCCCTCGCGGTTGGAGAGGACCGGCCGCCCGGCCTCGATGTCGATCACCATGCCGGGCATGGTGTTGACGGCGGTGATGGCATCCGCGCCCGCCTCCTCCGCCGCACGGGCGATGCGGGCGATGTCCGGCACGTTGGGAGCCAGCTTGGCGATCACCGGGCAGGAGACCGCTGCTTTCACCGCGGCCACAGCCTCGGCGGTGGCCTTCGGGCTGGCGGCGAAAATCTCGCCGTATTCCGTGGCCACGTTGGGACATGAGAGGTTCAGCTCGATCATATCCGGCGTGGCCGCTGTCAGGATCCGCGCGACCTCCACGAACTCCTCCACGCTGGCGGCGAAGATGCTGGCGATCAGGGGAACGCCCATGGCGGCCAGCTCGGCCCGGGCCTCCCGGAGGATAGCGGCCATCCCCTCGGCCCCCGGGTTGGTCAGGCCCACCGCGTTGATCAGCCCGTGTCCCCAATCGAAGAGGATCGGGCTGGGATGCCCGGCCCGGGGGAGCCGGGTAGCCGACTTGGCGGTGATGGCCCCGGCCCCCAGGCGGGCCAGGCGGACCATCAGCGAAGCGCTGGTCCCCAGGATCCCGGAGGCCAGCACCAGCGGGTTCGGCAGACGCACCCCCGCGATCTCGCAGGAAAGATCCAGCGGGGACGCCCACTCGGATTCCACCGGATGATCCCCCATCCAGGACGCTCCATGCTGGGGATTCGTAACGATCTGCCTGACCGGACATCCGCAGGCCGCGGTCCGGCTTCATCCATCGCGTTCCTCACCCCGAGGCCGAAGGGGCTGGCGTCAGCCCCAGGGCCTTTCGGATCCGATCCCCTTCGGCCGAAGGGATTTTCCCCTCGATGACCAGGGCATCCAGCAAAGCGGTGAGGGTGGCAACCGCATGGACCCGATACCCGGCGGCCTCCAGCTCCTGCCGCCCGCCCTGCTCTCGATCCACCAGAACCACAATGTCGGTGACCCGTAAGCCCGCCTCCTCCAGCGCTTGGATCACCTCTCGCTTGCTGGCCCCGGTAGTCAGCACATCGTCCAGGACCACCACGGTCTCCCCAGGCCGGAAGTCCCCCTCGATCCGCTGGGCGGTTCCGTAGGTCTTCGCCTCCTTCCGCGGATACAGCAGAGGACGCCCGGTCCGGATCGCCACCGCGGTCCCGATCGGCAAGGCAGCGTAGGGAATGGCCGCCAGGCGATCGAACGTGAGGCGCTCCAGAAGGGCCGCATACATTCCAGCCACCCTCTCCAGCAATTGGGGAAAGGCCACCAGCCGACGCAGATCCAGATAGATCGGGGAGCGCTGGCCCGACTTGAGGACGAACTCCCCGAAACGGATGCACCCGGTTTCATACAGCCACCGGGCCAGGGTGCGGGCGACAGCGGAAGGAGAGGACGCCCCCTGCAGGCGCTCGAGGAGGGATCGGGCCGCTGCGCCCGGGTCCGCCGCCTCCAGGATCTCCCGGGAGACGGCGATCAGCGCCGGGGGACCGGCGAGGATCCGCACGGTTTCCGGATCCCCCCCTTGAGGCCCAACCCCCGGGATCAGGAACCAGCGATCGGGGGCCATACGGCGAAGGGCAGCCAGGGCCCCCGGAGCCGTCGCCCCGACCACAAAGCCGATCCGCTCGCTCCCAGGCCAGCTCTGGACCTGACGGGCCAGGGCCTGATAGAAGGGCTCCCCCCCAACCTGCAGCTCCTGCACGGCCTCCGCGCCCGGGTTCGAGGTCCGAATCAGAAAGAAGATCCCCCGGCCCTCCCGGCTCAGGAATGGGCGCAACACCTCCGGGCCCAGGAAAGGGCTCAGCGTCACCGCGTCCGCTCGCAGGACATCGAAAGCAAACTGGGCATAGGCCTCGGCGGTCCACCCGATATCCCCGAACTTCCCATCCAGGATCACCGGGATCTCCGGCGGGATCGCCGCCCGAACCGCCCGCAGGGTCTCCAAACCGGAGGGGCCCAGCGCCAGGTAGAAGGCCAGGTTGGGCTTGTAGGCCGCAGCGACCTCCGCCGTGGTCTCAATCACCCAGCGCAGGAAGGCCAGGGCCGGATCCGGATGCCAGCGCGCCCATTCCGGGAGGCGCGCCGACACCGGATCCAGGCCCACGCACAGGCCCAGCCGGGCTGGCCCGGTCCGCGCGCGCAATCGGTCGAAGAACTCCATGGCCGATCCTCCAGCTCATGCCTTGCCCAGCACGGCGGCCAGCAGGGCCATCCGGATGTAGAGGCCGTTGGCCACCTGGCGGAAGTAGGCCGCCCGCGGATCCCGATCCACCGCCGGGTCGATCTCCCCCACCCGGGGGAGCGGATGCATCACGATCATCCGCTCCTTGGCCCGCTTCATCAGCTCCGGCGTGATCACATAATAGTTCTTCACCTGCTCATAGGCGTTGAGGTCGGTGAAACGCTCCTTCTGCACCCGGGTCACATAGAGCACATCCACGTCTTCGATCACATCGGCCACATCGTAGGTCTCATACACCGGGATCCCCTTCGCCCGGACCTCATTCATCAGGTCCAGCGGCAGCCGCAGGATCTCCGGCGACACGAAGGACAGCCGCACGTCATACATGGTGAGCAGCTTGGTCAGGGAGTGCACCGTGCGCCCGAAGCGGAGGTCCCCCACCATGGCGATGTGCAGGCCGTCGATGCGGCCCAGCTCCTCCTGGATGGTGAAGAGGTCGAGCAGGGCCTGGGTGGGATGCTCGCCGATGCCGTCGCCGGCGTTGATCACCGGGACCTCCGCCACATCGGCGGCGATCTTCGCTGCGCCCACCTCGGGGTGGCGCAGGACGATCACGTCGGAATACTGCTCCAGGGTTTTAATGGTGTCGGGGAGGGATTCCCCTTTCGCTACGGAGGAGAACTGGACGCCCTGGGTGATGGGGATGACCGCCCCGCCCAGGCGCTCCATCGCGGCGATGAAGGAGGAGCTGGTGCGGGTGCTGGGCTCGTAGAAGACACAGGCCATCACATAGCCCTTGAGGAGATCGCAGGCGCCCACGCGGCGGACCAGCTCCCGCATCTCCTCGGCGATGTCGAAGAGGTAGGCCAGGTTCTCCCGGTTGAACTGGGAGACAGAGAGGATATCCTGCATGTAGAAGCCGTTGTTCGGGTTCACCGGCTCCCGCGAAGCGACGCCATCGAACTGGAACAGGCGCGGTCGGCTCACCATCGTTCACCTCCTTGCGGATCGTTTTCGCGGCGGCATCATCGCCGCTGCAATAATGGATCGGGTCAACAGGATGGATCGGCGAACAGCACCCGCCCCGAGCCGGGGGGCGCGCGGACCTCTCCGTCCTCGAAGGCCACCCGTCCCTCCAGGAGGGTGCGGCGCACCCGGGCTCGCACTGTCATCCCCTCGAAGGGCGTCCATCCACATCGGGTGAAAAGGCCCTCCCGGGAGATCGTCCAGGGCCCGCCCCATTCGATCTCCACCCACGTCTCCGGTGGCTCCAGCAGGCCATAGACCCGCCGCGGGCCGGTAGCGGTGAGGCGGACGACCTCCTCCAGGGACAGGCGGCCTTCGACGACGGCGGTAAGCATCAATGGCAGCATCGTCTCCAGGCCCGGCACCCCGGGGGGAGGGTGGGGACTCTGCTTTTCCTCGATGGTATGCGGGGCGTGATCGGTCGCCACCGCATCGATCACCGGCAGGTTGGCCCAGAGGGCTTCCTGATCGGCCCGGGTGGCCAGCGGCGGTCGCATCAGACCGAACGGGCCGAGGCGGGGCAAATCGGCCTCCGTCAGGAACAGGTGGTGCGGCGTGACCTCACATGTGACCGGAAGGCCCCGCTCCTTCGCCCGGCGGATGAGGAGGATCTCCTCCCGCCGGCTGACATGACAGAAATGGACCGGCTGGCGGAACAGGGCGGCCAACCCCAATACCATCGCCACGGTCCGCCCCTCCGCGTGGACCGCGATGGGGCGGTGGCCGGGCCAGGCCTCGAAATGGCGCAGGATCGCGGCAAGGCTTTCCAGCCGAAGAGGGCCGTAAGTCGCATCCAGATAAAGCTTCAGCCCGGCAGCCTGGGGGGCTAAGGCCGCAGCGACCTCGGGGTTCTCCGGCGTGCCGCCGACAAAGAGGCCCACCTCGCAGCGCGCCCCCGCCCGAGCGCGCTGCACAGCTTCCTGGAAGGCCGCGGGATCCGTAAGGGGCGGGCGGGTGTTGGGCATGGCCAGCACCGTCACCACCCCGCCGGCCAGCGCCGCCGCCGTCCCGCTGGCGAAATCCTCTTTATGGGTCTCCCCTGGCTCCCGCAGGTGCACATGGATGTCCGCCGCTCCAGGCAGACGGATGGTGGTCATGCGGAGGGCCCTCCCGCATGGCGGCTATATAAAAAAAGCACCGGGAGCGAGATCGCCTTCCCGGTGCCTGAAAAGCACAACCGGCGCCCCACCGATGAGGGCATCGGCGGAGCGCCAGAGCTCGTGTATTGAAGGAAGAGTCGAACCGATTCCCGGCCCATGCCGGGGTTCTATGTTGCCACAAGCGGGAGAATTTGTCAAACTGATCAGGAGAGCTTTCCCAATTTCCCGGGCCTGAAAGGCGGTGGGGGTTGGAAAGGACCCGGAGACGGAAAGGCGGGAGGCGACGATGTCCCACCCACGCTGGCTGCGCTTGCGAGAGGAAATGAACCGGGAAGGGATCGAACTTCTGGCCCTGGTCCCCGGCGCCAATCTGTTCTACGTGACCGGCCTCTCTTTCCATCGGATGGAGCGCCCCATCGTGGCGCTGTTTCCCCTGGATGGCGATCCCGTATTGATCCTCCCGGCCTTCGAGATCGAGAAGGCCCGGCAGGCGCCGATCCCATGGCGCCTGTTCCCTTACACCGACGAGGAAGGGCCCGCACGGGCTTTCCAGGCGGCGGCGGCAGCCGTGGGCCAGCGCGGACGTCCCATCGCCGTGGAAACCCTGGGGATGCGCGTGCTGGAATGGTCCATGCTCGCCCACGTCTTTTCCTCCCCCGAACCGATCGCGGCGGAGCCGTTGCTGGCCCGGCTGCGGATGGTGAAAGATCCGGACGAAATCGCCGCGATTCGACGGGCCGTCGCAGTGGCGGAGGAAGCGCTGCGGATATGGCTGCCCCACGTTCAAAGGGGGATGACCGAACGGGAGGCGACCCGGCGGCTGATCCAGGCGTGCTTCGCGGCCGGGGCGGACGCTCTGGCCTTCGAGCCCATCGTGGTGGCCGGACCAAACACGGCCCTCCCCCACGCCATCCCGACGGACCGCCCTATCGGGACCGGGGAGCTCCTGCTGGTGGATTTCGGGGTGATCGTGGAAGGTTATGTCTCCGATCTCACGCGAACTTTTGCGGTGGACGAGCTGGACCCCGAGCTGCGGTGGATCTACGAGCGGGTTCAGGAGGCCAACGCCGCCGGCCGCGCCGCCGTGCGGCCCGGGATCCCGGCGGAGGCGGTGGACCGGGCGGCCCGCTCGGTGATTGAGGCGGCCGGCTATGGCGCCCACTTCACCCATCGCACAGGCCACGGGCTCGGGCTGGAGGTCCATGAGCCCCCGTATATTGTGGCGGGGAACACCGAGCTCCTTCAGCCCGGCATGACCTTCACCATCGAGCCCGGGATTTACCTGCCGGGGAAGGGCGGCGTCCGCATCGAGGACGATGTGGTGGTGACGGAATCCGGGGCGGAATCCCTCACCACGTTCCCCCGCGAACTGATGTGCCTGGGAGGATGAGATCTCCAGCAGAGCGCGGGGCTTTTCAATGTTCTGAGAGATCGGGGGGTGCAGGGGGCTTTTGCCCCCTGCCGGGAGGCTGCGGGGGGTGTCCCTCCACCTCCTGCCGGGATGGGTAAGATCTTCGAAAAGCCCTGGCAGAGCGCTGGAATTTGACAGCGTCGTCTTGCAACGCTAAAATCGCGTTTCGAAGCGACGTGGGGAGTCCGCGGGGAAGCGGGCTGAGAGGGTGCCTTGCCGGCCGGAGGCCGGCCCTGGCGCCGACCCATCGAACCTGATCCGGGTCATACCGGCGGAGGGACCGTCGCGACCGCTTCGATCTCCTCGCCCGCCCGTCGGCGGGCTTTTTTGTTCCCCCACGCCGCTTCATTTCCACACCCTCTTCAGGGAGGTTCACCATGGCGATCCTCAAAGCATGGGCTCGCGCGTTTCCACGGATCCAGGCGCCCCCCGAATGGGGCATCGAGCCGGTGCCGGTGGAAGCACGGCGCCTGGGGTTCCTCGATTACGCGGTCCTGTGGGGAGATCTCGGCGTGGGGCTGCTGGTGATGGCCGCCGGCGCCCTGCTGGTGCCCGGCCTGGGGCTTCCCCAGGCCCTGCTGGCCATCCTGATCGGGACGCTGCTGGGCAACCTGTTGCTGGCCGCCACGGGATACATCGGCAGCCGAACGGGCGCACCCACGATGGTGCTGCTTCGACCTTCCCTCGGGCGTCTGGGGTCGTTCCTCCCCACCGCCCTCAACGTGCTCCAGCTGATCGGCTGGGGCGCCTTCGAGATCATTATCATGGCTCAGGCGGCGGATTTCATCAGCGCCCGCTTCCTCGGGTTCTCCAGCTACCCCTTCTGGGCGATCCTCTTCGCCCTGTGGTGCACCCTGATGGCCATCGGAGGGCCTCTGGTGGTGGTGCGCCAGTGGCTGGAGAAATTTGCGGTCTGGGTGGTGTTGCTGACCACCATCTGGCTGACGATTTATATCGCCCTCACGTATGACCTGGGAGCTGTGTGGCGGCGACCGGGGACCGGGGAGATGCCCTTCTGGCTGGCCGTGGATCTGGTGGCCGCGATGCCGATCTCATGGATGCCTCTGGTGGCCGATTACAACCGGTTCGCCCGGCGGGCGGGGCCTGCCTTCTGGGGAACTTACATCGGCTATCTCATTGCGAACGTGTGGTTCTACGGGCTGGGCGCCCTGTTGCTCCTCACCGCCCAGACCGGTCAGCTGGTGGAAGCCATCGGGGCGCTGGCCATCGGCTGGATCGTGCTGCCCATCATCCTGGTGGATGAGACCGATAACGCCTTCGCCGACATCTATTCGGCAGCCGTATCCCTGCAGAACATCTGGCCGGGGGTCCGCCAAGCGCTCTTCGCCGGAGCGATCGGAGCGATCTGCCTCCTGCTGGCCCTCACGGTCCCCATCGCCCAGTATGAGAACTTCCTGCTCCTGATCGGCACAGCCTTCGTCCCGCTGTTCGGCGTGCTGGCGGCCGATTATTTCGTGGTGCGCCGCTCCTACACCGAGGCGGATCTGTATCGACCGGCCGCCATCCGGTGGGAGGGCCTCGCGGCCTGGGCCGCCGGGGTGGCCACTTACCAGGCTCTCACCCGCCTGGCCCCCTCGGTAGGGGCTACCTTCCCCACCTTCATCGTGTCCTTTGCGATCTACGGGATCATCCCCATAGCCCGAGGCCGGATCACCCGCGCCGCGTAAGCCCGGACAGAAGATCCGGAGGGGCGGGCGAGGCCGCCGGAGATGGCCTCGCCCGCCTGTTAGATCCTGGGGAAGAAAGGAAGCCCTTTCGGCCTCACAGGGGTTTGAACGCCTCGAAGGGCTGCTGGCACGTGTTGCAGTAGAACAGCGCCCGACAGGAAGTCGGGCCGAACAGGTTCTCCATCCGGGTATCGGTGGATCCACAGAAGGGACAGGGCAATTTCTCAAACGCCGTGAGCGTGATCTCCGCCGGGACCGGCCGGGGCGGCGCGATCCCCAGCTCGCGCAACGCCTGCCGCGCGCGCGCGCTCATCCGATCCGCAGTCCACGGCGGGCGATAGACCCGCTGCACCCGGACGCTGCGAGCCCCCAGGGCCCGGATGCACGCCACGATCTCCTGCTCCATGACGTGCAACGCCGGGCATCCCACGAAGGTGGGCGCGAAATCCACCTCCACCTCATCCCCCTTCACCCGGACCTCATAGATCAGCCCCAGGTCGACCACCGAGACCGTGGGGATCTCCGGGTCCTTCACCGCCTCCAGGGCTGCCAGGACCGCCTCGCGCGTCAGCGCCGCGCCCTCGCTCACCATGTCTCCCCCAACCCCGAACGGGCCACCCCCTGGAAGTCCGCGAGCAGCGCGGCCAGGTGCTCCGTATGCCGGCCGAGCCGCCCGCCGTAAACAGGCTCCGCCTCCGGGATCCTCAAAGAGGCCGCCTCCAGGATCGGCCGGACCTCCGCCTCCCAGCGGGCCCGGAGCTCGGCCTCCGGGGGCTGGATCCCGGCTTCCACCCGCAGGATTTCGCCGGGCGTCGGCTCGAAGAGCCCCAGGGCATGGGGCCATGCCTGCTCCAGGGCCGCCTGCATCCGGCGATGGCTCTCCTCCGTCGCATCCCCCAGTCGCAGCACCCATGCCCGGCTGTGCATCAGATGATACGTCTCTTCCCGCCGCACCTTGGCCGCCGCCGCCGCCAGCGGCGTCCAGGCGCTGGCCATCAGGGCCTCCAGCCGGACCTTCTCCGCAAAATCGAAAAGGAACTGTCGGATAATGGTGAAGGCCCAATCCCCTTTAGGGAGCTCCACCAGCGTCGCGTTGCGGAACTCCGGGGGATCCCGGAAGTAGGCCATGCGGTCCGGATCCGGCCACCCCAGCTCCTGAAGCAGGGAATACCAGAGGACCGCATGCCCAATCTCATCCTGGGCGATGCTGGCCATGGCGATGTCCGCCTCCAGGATCGGCGCGTGGCCCACCCACTCGGAATCCCGATGGCCCAGCAGGACCTCATCGTCGGCCATCGCCAGAAGCAACTGGCCCACCGCCTCCCGGAGGGGATCCGGGAGGGCAACGGTCTCATTCGGCTTCGGGAAGGGACTGGCCATGGCGCTCCATCCACCTCCGCACCCGCTCCGCCACCCGGAAGCCCCGGGGCTCCCGATACTCCTTCTCCAGGGCGGAGGCGAAGAGCTCCTCCGCCTCCTCGGCCCGGGAGGCATAAATCGCCTCCGCGGGGACCACCCACAGGCTGACGCAGCGGCCCCGACGGGCGAACTGTTCCTTGGCCAAGATGAGGGCCATCTCCGGGTCGGGGGCGTGGACCGCGCCCACGTGCACGTGGGGATCGCCCCGCTTCTCCTGGAGGAAAACCTCATAAACCGGCCACTGCGTATCGCCCATCGCCCCCTCCGTTGATCCGCTGCACGGCCTTCGCCGCCAGGGCCTCCCGCACCCAGCGGCCCTCCTCGTGGGCCCGGCGCCGGGCCGCCATCCGCTCGGCGTTGCACGGGCCGTCGCCTTTGATCACCCGCCAGAACTCGTCCCAATCCGGCTCGCTGAACCGCCAGTGCCCCGTCTCCGGGTCGTAGCGCAGGTTCGGATCGGGGATCGTCAGGCCCAGGCGCAACACCATCGGCGCGTATTGATCCACGAACTCCTGGCGCAGCTCATCGTTGGTCTTCGTCTTGATCCGCCAGCGCAACAGAGTAGGCGTGTGCACCGAATCCCGATCCGGCGGGCCGAAGAGCATCAGGGCTGGATACCACCAGCGGTTCACCGCCTCCTGAATCATCTGTCGCTGGGCAGGGGTGCCGGTGGCCAGAGCCACGAAGGCATCGTAGCCCTGCTTGATGTGGAAGGACTCCTCGTAACAGATCCGCTTCATCGCCCGGGCGTAGGGGCCGTAGGAGCCCTGGGCCAGCATCAGCTGGTTGACCACCGCCGCGCCGTCGATCAGCAGGCCGATGGCCGCCACATCCGCCCAGGTCGGCGTGGGATAGTTGAACACCACCGAATATTTCGCCTTGCCGGCCAGCAGCGCCTCGACCATCTCCTCCCGGGTGATCCCCAGGGTCTCCGCCGCTCGATACAGCAGCTGGCCGTGGCCGCCCTCGTCCTGCACCTTGGCGATGAGGATCAGCTTGCGCCGGAGGGTGGGCGCGTGGGGGATCCACTTCCCCTCGGGGAGCATGCCCACGATCTCGCTGTGGGCGTGTTGGGAGATCATGCGGATCAGCTGCCGCCGGTATTCCTCGGGCATCCAGTCCGTGGGCTCGATCTTCTCCCCCCGGGCGATGCGCGCCTCGAACTCCGCCAGGCGAGCCTCATACTCCGGGCCCTCCTGAGGCGGCGGCGCCTGCTCCGGAACCGGGACCGTGTGACCGTGAATGCGATATGTGAGCATCACGCCCCTCCTTCTGCTCCGATGGCATCACCTGACTGCTTCCGCAGGCTCCCACCTCTGAAGCCCCCGCACCGCCCAATCGGCGAAGGCCTCCGCGATCTGCTCCGGCGAAAGGGGGCCCTTCGGGCGATACCAGACGGCGACGCCGTTCAGCGCCGTCAGGATGAACCGGGTGATCAACGGCACGTCCAGGTCCGCCCGGAACACCCCAGCCTCGATTCCCTCCCGCAGGATCTCGCGGAACAGCGCCTCATAGGCATCCCGACGGGCCAGGACGTCCGCACGGCGCTTGGGGCTGAGGGCTTTCCACTCGTGATTGAACACCACCGCCGCATCCTGGCGCTCCGTCACCACCCGCAGGTGCACGGCCACCGCAAGTCGGAACTTCTCCAGAGGGGAACGCTCGGAGCGGACGATGGGCTCCAGACTGGATAGAAACGCCTGGGCGGCTTCATCCACGATCTCCCAGAGCAGCTCCTCCTTCGAGGCGATGTGGGCATACAAGCTCCCGCCCTGCAGGCGGATCGCCGACGCGATGTCCCGGATGGAGGTGCCGTAATAGCCCCGCTGGCTGAAAAGCCGCCCGGCTACCCGCAGGATGGTTTTCCGTCGATCCCCATGACTTCGTCGCGCCATTTTTGCTAACAAACGTTTGCTTAAATTATATGGGGTTGTTTCAGCCTTGTCAAGATGGGGGCCGGGTGCCGGCAGCGTCCGAACTCCGAAGGAGATCCGCCGCGCAATGCCGGTCCCTCACCGCTGCCGACGGAGCTCCCCCTGCCCGACCAGGAACCGATATGCGAGGGCGGCCGCCAGGGCAACGGTGCGGCCGTCGGGATCCAGAGGCGGCGCGGTCTCCATCAGCTCCATCCCCAGACATGCCGGATGGGCGGCCAGCCGGCGCACCATCGCCAACCCTTGAAAGGCGGTCAGCCCGCCCGGGCTCGGCGCGGAGACCCCGGGGGCATATGCCGGATCGAACACATCCATATCCAGGCTGATCCAGAACCCGGAGGTCCCAACGGCCCCATGCACCAGCGCGGTTTGGGCGATGGACTCCGGATCCGCTGGATGAACCCGGGCTGCCGGGATCATATGGACGCCGTGCTGTCGGGCGATCTCATAGTAAGCGCGGCTGTTCCGCCCCCCGAGGAGCCCGATCTGCACCAGATGGGAGCCCTGCAGGAGACCTTCCTCCAGCAGGCGCCGGAACGGCGTCCCGCTGGTGATCTCCCCTTCCAGAGGCGCTCGCAGATCATGATGCGCGTCGAACTGGATCACGCCGATGGGCTTCCCTCCCAGGCCCTCGCGCACGCCCCGGATGGTGGCATAAGAGAGCCCGTGATCTCCACCCAGCACCAGAAGGCGCAACCCCTGGCGGACGGCTTCAGCGATGACGGCGGCGACCCGCCGGTGGGTTTCGTGAACATCCGTATGGACCACAGCCACGTCCCCCAGATCAACCATGCGCAGGATCCCGGTGAGATCCACCCCGCTCTCCAGATCGAAAGCCGTCATCCGGTAAAGGGCGCGCCGGATCGCCCCGGGGGCCTCGCGGGCGCCCCGCCGGCCGATGACCGTGGTGTCGAAGGGGATGCCGATCAGCGCCACATGGGCTCCCGCCGGATCCGCCTGGATCAGGTCGGCGATCCGCACATCGTGGGGATCCGGGGGGACGGGGGATTGATCCGGTGGGCGAAGCCAGGCGAATGGGCTCATCGGGTGTTTTGGGGGAATGGAAGATCATGCGCCGGTCGAGACCACCACCGCGATGGCGAAACCGCCATCGTGGGTCATGCTCACCGCCCACTGCTTCAAACCCAGCACCCGGGCGCGCTCCGCCGCCCATCCGTGCAGGTGCACGTGGGGCTGCCCCCGGGGGTCGGGCAGGATCTCCACGTCGTGGAACCCAATGCCCTCGCGGGCCATGATCCGCAGGCCGACCCCCAGCGCCTTCGCCGTCGCCTCTTTCGCGGCGAACCGCGCGGCGTATTCGAACACCTTCCCCCGACAGGCGCGGCGCTCCGCCGGCGTGAACACCCGCTGGAGGAAGCGCTCGCCGAATCGGGCCACCGCCCGCTCCACCCGCTGGATCTCGATGATATCAATCCCGATCGCCACCATCTGCAGATCTCTCGCTGGTTCAAAGGGGATCCTTCTAGAGGCCAGGGCGGTCGCATGAACAACCGATGCGATCCAGGAACGATCGCACGGCCTTCGCCACCGCCTCCGGCTGCTCCAGCATCACCATATGTCCCGCCCCCTCGATCCGCACCAGCTCGGCCTTCGGGATATGGGCCGACAGATATTCCGCATACTTAATCGGCGTCATCCGGTCCGCCGTGCCGCCGATGACCAAGGTGGGCGCCCGGATCTCCCCCAGGCGATCCATCACATCGAAGGCATCGCACGCCTGATAATCCCCCTCAACGACCGCCGGATCCGCAGCGAGCAGCATACGACGCCCTTCCTCGACCAGCCGGGCCGGCGGGTTTTCTCCCCAACTCCATTCCAGGATGAGCTCCACCGTGCGGGGGAAATCCGTCCGCAGTCCCTCCAGGATCAACGGGCTGACCCGGAGTCGAGCGCCCGTGGCCACCAGGACGAGCGCCGTGACCCATTCCGGGTTGTGGAGGGCGGCCCACAGGGCGATGGCGCCGCCCATAGAGTGCCCCACCCACACGGCGCGGGAAAGCCCAACCTTCTCCATCCAGTTTACAATCCGATCCGCGTATTCGGCGATGGAGGATCGCCCACGCCCGCGAGAGCGGCCATGGCCCGGAAGATCCAGGGCATAAACGGTAGCCCCGGGCAGGTTCCGCAGGGCCCCCGGCCACACCTGATGGGATCCCCCCGCCCCGTGGATCAAAACCAGGGTATGACGCGCCTCCGGATCCCGGTGGACCGCGTAATAGATCACATCCTCGCCGATCGTTTGCTCGGGCATCTTCTTTCAGCTCCTATGGGGATCTGAAAGCCTGGCGGGCGCCTCCGGTTGGCCCCCGGGCCCCGAGCATGAACTCATGAACCCCCTCTGAGATCGCTGACGACGGTTGTTTCACAGGCTGGGCGAGCCTTCATCCGCCTGCGCGACCTCCTCCGTCCGCCTCAGCCCCCACAGCAACACCAGGGCCAGCGTATAGAATCCGAAGGAGAGAGCAAACAGGCCCCGATAGCCGATGAGATCTGCGATCAGGCCGCCCAGGGACGTAGAGAGCAGAGCGATCCCCAGAAGCGTGTTCGTGAGGCCAATCGTGAGGGGCCGGTCGTGGCCAGGGGCAATCTCCAACAGCATGGACATCCCTCCAATGGCCGCCCCCGAAGCATACGCTCCGCTCAGGACGAACACCGGAAGCATCAGCCAGGCGGACAGGGTGTGCCATAGCAGGCTCAAGGGCCCAACCAGCAGCGCCCACAGCGCGCCGAGCATGCCGCACAGAGCCGCTTTCTCCAGCACGGCCCGATGCCCCTGCCGAAGACTGATCCAACTCCACAGCACGTTCGAGAGCAGGGAAGCCCCAACGTTGAAACCCAGATAGAGCCCGATCATCGCGTCAGGCACCCCGAGCTCTCGGACCGCATAAGCGGTGAAGAACGGCATGGCCAGGGCGG
Source organism: Thermoflexus sp. (assembly GCF_034432235.1). Lineage (NCBI taxonomy): Bacteria > Bacillati > Chloroflexota > Thermoflexia > Thermoflexales > Thermoflexaceae > Thermoflexus > Thermoflexus sp. Next base: position 72,688 of record NZ_DAOUCJ010000075.1, read on the forward strand.
CCCACATCAGGGCGATCCGAGCTCCCAGAAAGAGACGATACGAAGGCCGTCGCCACAGGGCCTGGATGGCCTCCCGCCATGGCGTGAGGGAAGCGCGCCCATCCGGCACGGGGCTGGGCGGTTCCACCACCATGGCGAAGACAGCCATCCCGATGGACGTGAATACCGCGAAAATCAGGAATAAGAAGGCCACATTGTGGGGGAAAGACAGGCCGGCCTGCTCTTCCAGGAGGAGACGAACCATGCCGCTGGCGGCCAGCCCCAGGAGCCCGCCGAAAAAGAGCCGGGCCGCGAAGAACACCCCGCGCTGGCGAGGCGGGATGGTCTTGCCCACGATCTCCATGAACGGCAGGCCGGAGATCCCGGAGGCCAAGGAGATCACGAAATATGGAATAAAGAAGGCGAGGAGCATCCCCGTCGGATGCGGGGCGGTCAGCCAGACCCCCAGCGCCATGGCGAAGGCGCCGAGGGCGCGCACCAGGGCCATCCACCGGTAGAGGCCCATGTAGTAGACCTGATAGCGCATCCATCGGGAAACCAGCAATTGCGGGAGGAACCACAACCCATCCCGCATCGGGGAAACCAGCGCCAGCAGGAAATTCGGGGCCCCCAGACGGGAAAGGAACCAGACCAGCACCAGATTGGGATCCAGGATGGTCTCCGCGAAGATGAAAAACGCCCCGTTCACCACCCCCGCGGTGAAATTCCGGCGGAGATGGGGATCGTGGGCCTCCTCAGGTGAGAGCAGGGAAACCCGAAGCCGTGCCGATCGTATCCGCCAATCCCGCCAGACCTGCATGGCGTTCATTCCCCATATCGAGGATGGCGAGACGCTTCTGCCTTCCCCAGCATCGGCAGCGCCCACCCCAGCCCACCGATCACCAGAAGCAATACCGCCCCCATTCCGACCATCGCCGGGGGAAGCGCCAGAGCGCGGGCTTCCGGGGAGAGGGGAGCGATGAACAGGCCGCTCAGGACGATGGCCCCTGCATTCCACAGGCCATGGAGGAGCCAGGCGAACAGATAGACGACCGCTCCTTCGAGGAAGCGGCCTCGGCGCGCCCGATCCCAGGCCCATCCCATGAGCCCACCGTTCAAAACGTGGAGCGCGGTCGCCCCCAGGCGGCCGATCGCCGTGAAGGTCCATGGGATCCCCGGTTGCCAGCTTAACATGCTCTCCGCCAGGGCAAAGCCCGCTCCCCCCATCGCACCATACAGGATCAGCGAAACCCCGGAGGCAGCCGGATCCCGCATCCGCAGCCCGACGGGAAGGGACTTGAGGGCTTCCTCAATGGCAGGGACTCCGATAACGGCCAGGATCAGGATCCCGATCCACAGCCATGGATCCCTCACCAGGCCCTCCGGGGGCATCGAGAGCCGCTCCGGGGCGAAGCCCTGGGGAAACCACCGGTTGAGGAACCCGGGGCCTTCCACCAGGATTCGCAACGCCAGCATGAGAAGACCCAGCGCGACCCCCACGATGCCTTCCAGAAATATGGCGAGGGCCGGGACCAGGAGGCTGCCCAGGCCCAGCGCCCACCACGCGGCGCGACGGGACCACGGGGCTTGTAAACGCCAGCACAGGAGGTTGAACACCAGAAAGGACCCCAGCGTGGCTACCCCCAGGTGAAATGGCAGGATTAAGATGGACAGGCGAGGGCTGAAGATTTCCACCATCGCCCCACACCCGACCAGAATCCACAGCGAGATCAACGTCTGCCTCAGGGTCCAGGCCTCCCCTCCCGGCCAGGGCCCATCCGGCTCGCCCCGCGCGATCCGCCTCCCTTCCCGGAAGAGCCCGCCCCCGACGAGCAGGCCGAGCGCCGGCAAGCCGGGAGAGGGGACCGGCAGCCGGAGCATCGCCGCAAGGGCGGCCAGGCCCAGCCAGAGGCTGAACAACAAGCCCCCCGCCAGCACCCCGGCCCCCATCCACAGGAGCCCTACGGATGGAGCGTATGCGGGAATGCCTGCCCGAACGATCGGTGAAGAGACCTCGGGGCGCGAAGGGTTCATCTCCGAGTTCAACATTTCTGGAATTTACGCCACGGGCTTCCTGAGAGATCCCCCCTAGTTTCCCTGTCTGAAGCGTCCTCGAGCCGCGGAGTAGAGAAGCCCTCTGGTCTTCTGGGCTCCAGCCCAACCATGGGCACCCGACCTGCCTATGGCTGCTCTTCGATGATCACCTCCAGCAGCCGATCGCCGGGCGGCGCCCCCGGCTCCGCCTCCGGATTCCGCGGACGCAGCATCCGGACCACCTCCAATCCCTCCACCACGCGCCCGAAGAGCGTGTAGCGGCCGTTCAATTGAGGCAGCGGCGCCATCGTGATGAAGAACTGGCTCCCATTGGTGTTCGGGCCCGCGTTCAGCATCCCGACCATGCCCGGCGCATCGAACGTCAGGGTTGCCGTGATCTCATCCGGGATCGTGTAGCCAGGGCCCCCGAACCCCGTTCCGCTGGGATCCCCAGTGATGGCGACCACATCGGTGATCACATAATGAAAGGTGATATCGTTATACCACCCGTGTCGGGCCAGGAAGACAAAATTGTTGACGGTGAGGGGTGCCCGGTCGGCGAAAAGCTCGATCACGACATCCCCCTTCTCGGTCTTCAGCACGGCCCGGTAGCGACGGGCTGGATCGATGCTCATCGGGGGTGGGGCCTTGAACTGCCGATCCTGCAGCCGGGCCAGTTTCACCATCGCCTCCAGATGGGCATATTCCAGATAGTTCAGGGTCTGGGGCCATGGTCGGCCGTTCACCAGCAGGAAGGGCGTGCCGGGGAGCCCCAGGGCCACCGCTTCGGCGTAGGCCGCTTCGACCTTCGCTCGATAACGGCCCTCCTCCAGATCCCGGCGGAATCGCTCCACGTCCAGGCCCAGAGATTGAGCGGCCGAGATCAGGGTGGCGGTGATGTTCGGGCTGGCGATCCATTGCGCCTGATGATCGTAAAGCCAGTCGTGCATCTCCCAGAACTTCCCCTGGGCGCCGGCGGCCTCGCTCGCCTCCGCAGCGATCATGGCTTTATCGTGGATGGTCCGCAGGGGGAAATGCCGGTATACCACACGCACTTCATCGGGATAGGCGTCTACCAGACGCCGGAGCAGCGGCGCAAGCTGCCCGCAGTAGGGTCACTGGAAATCGCCCCATTCGATGAAGGTGACCCGTGCCTCTGAGGCTCCTTTGCTCCAGTCCTCCGGCGTCGGGAAAAGGATGCGCTGGAGATCCGGCGTCGCCGCCGGGGTCGCCCTGGAGGGGGGCTCCGGCGATGGGCTGGGCGACGGCGAGGCCGTCGGGGAGGGCGCCGGCGCTGGATGAGCGCATGCCGCTACCATGAGCAGCGGCCATGTCACGATCATCAGAAAGCGCTTTCGCATCGAACGCTCCTTTCTTTAAAAAGATATCCTCCGAAGCACATCGGGATGCACCCCGGCTGCTTGCTGCTAAGAACTGGCCTCAGTATAACACAGGCGGGGAGATCTCCTGGGGACCTGGGCCAGCTGCGATCGAAAATCCCAACCGGAATATCCGGCGCGCGCTTGTAATGGAGTGGAGACCCCGATATCCCCTCCCGGAGGCCTGTCGATGTTCGCCATCGGCTTTCGCTGTGGACGTTGTGGCGCAACGTATGATCTGGGGGAGGTTCGCTATGTCTGCCCCCGAGACGGCGCGGAGGGGACCCTCGACGTGCTGTATGACTACGATCGTCTGCGGGCCGCCGTCAGCCCGGAGCAACTATGGGGGCATCCCTTCCGCTCCATCTGGCGCTATGCGCCGCTGCTCCCCCTGCGCCCGGACACTCTGCAACGGGTGGAGGGGGCAGGAGTTCTTCAGGCCGTCGGGTGGACTCCGTTGTATCGGGCGGAGCGGACGGCGCGGCGGCTGGGGTTACGGGCGATCTATATCAAGGACGACGGGCGCAACCCCACCGCTTCCTTCAAGGACCGTGCCAGCGCGGTAGTGGCTCTGAAAGCCATCGAGGAAGGCGCCTCCGCGATCACCACCGCATCCTCCGGGAACGCCGCGGCGGCCCTGGCGGGCATGGCGGCGGCCCTGAATCTGCCCGCGATCATTTTCGTTCCCCATACGGCTCCGGAGGCCAAAGTCGCCCAGCTGCTGATCTACGGCGCGCGGGTCTTCCTGGTGGAAGGCACCTATGATGAAGCCTTCGATCTGACCCTGGCGGCGGCCGAAGCCTTCGGCTGGTATTGCCGCAACACGGCGTATAACCCTTTCACGCGGGAAGGGAAGAAAACCGCTGCGTATGAGATCTGGGAGCAACTTCAGGGACGGGTTCCGGATCGCGTGTTCGTCTCCGTCGGGGATGGCAACATCCTGAGCGGGCTCTGGAAGGGCTTTCGAGATCTAACGGCGCTGGGCTGGATCGAACGCCCCCCTGTCCTGATGGGCGTCCAGGCGGAAGGAGCCGCCGTGCTGGCCCGGGCCTGGGCGGAGGGGAGGGAGGAGATCCAGCCGGAGCCGCCGCGCACCATCGCCGACAGTATCGCGGTGGGCCAGCCCCGGGATGCACGCTTCGCCCTGCAAGCGGTGCGGGAGACCGGCGGGGCATTTCTCACAGTCACCGACGAGGAGATCCTGACCGCGATGCGGACCCTGGCCCGGGAGGTCGGGGTGTTCGCCGAGCCGGCGGCCGCCGCCGCTTTCGCCGGGCTGGAGAAGGCGGTTCGGGAAGGCTTGATCGGGGAAACGGAAACCGTCGTCGTGATGATCACCGGCAACGGCCTGAAGGATATCGCCAGCGCGATGCGCGCGGTGGGGCAGGCCTACCGGATCTCCCCGGAAGTTCCAGCCGCCCTTCGGCAATTGCAGGAGGCGATCCGATTCCATCCCCTTACATGACGCGTGGGGCACGGGATGCCCCGTGCCCCACTGCGCCAGGAGGTGAGCCATGGGCCTGCCACTCCCCGGCCAGGCAGGCCTTGTGAAATTTATCTCGAAAATGGGCGTTTGTCAACTTTCGGCGAGGGGCTGTCGCCCACCCGGTGGGTCGCCCCCTTTACGCAAGCTCCACCCCATCCGAGCGAGCCCCTGCACATTCTTCGGGATGCTCTTCGCAATACGGACGGGTTCCCGGCAGCTGTCCCCGGTGAGCGGCCACCCACTCGTAGAGGGCGTCGGCAATCCTCCGGAAAAGGGGGATCCGATAAAGCACTCGGATCCCTGGGCAGCCCAGGGCCTCGCTGAAGGCGACCAGGATCGCTGCGGCGCCCCGATGGTGTGCGCCATCGGGCGTGATCGCCCACGCTGCCTGTTCGCACGCCTCCCGGGTCAGGCCATAGCGCTCCGGAGCCCCCGGACGTTGAAAAGGCACCAGCCGGACGCGATGCCTTCGGTCCCAGCGCTTCACCCATCGCGCAGCCCAGGTGCAGAAGCCACAGCTCCCATCGAAGATCAGGACTGTCCTCTCCTCCTCCATCGTTTCACACCCCTCCGGCGATGCGATCCTGAGACCGTCCGTATACCCGATCGCCCGAGCGCCCCTCCTCCGCTTGCCTTTCGCCTTACGATGGCGAGATTCCGAAGAGGGACGATCCCTTTCGGAACCGCGGCTCGAGGCTTGCTTCGCGGGTCCCATGAAGCTCTATAATGGCAAGCGCAGAAGCCATCCTTCGCCCTTGGGGAAGGGTATGCGCATCCTGATCACAGGGGCAGGCGGTCAGCTGGGACGGGCCCTGCAGGAGGCCCTGGCGGCTCATTCGTTGATTCCGCTCACTCGCGCCGATCTGGACATCACCGATCGGGCGGCAGTCTTCCGGGCCATCCTTCGCTATCGGCCCGATGTGGTCATCCACGCCGCCGCGATGACCGATGTAGATGGCTGCGCCCGGGATCCGGAGCGGGCCTTTCAGGTGAACGCCCTGGGCACCCAGACCGTGGCGATGGCCTGCGGGGCGGCCGGAGCGACCATGGTTTACATCAGCACCAACGAGGTGTTCGATGGGACCAAAACCGAGCCCTATCTGGAATTCGATCCCCCGAACCCTATCAACCCCTATGGTCGCAGCAAGTGGGCCGGGGAATGGTTCGTCTCCCACCTCCTCCGCCGCTTTTACATCGTCCGAACGGCGTGGGTCTTCGGCCCGGGAGGCCATCACTTCATCCGCAAGATCCTCCAGCGGGCCGACGAACAGGGGGCCCTCCGGGTGGTCCACGATGAAGTGGGCTCGCCCAGCTACGCCCGGGATGTGGCGGCGGCGATCGCCCGCCTGATCGAGACCGGAGCCTATGGGATCTATCATTTCACCAATGAGGGGATGTGCTCCCGCTATGAGTATGCCATCGAAATCCTCCGTCGCACCGGCCGATCCCACATCCCGGTGACCCCCATCTCGCTGACGGAGTTCCCTCGTCCCTCCCGGGTCCCTCCGTTCACCCCGCTGCGCAACCTGTGCGGGGCCACCATGGGGATCACCCTGCGCCCGTGGCCGGAGGCGCTGCGGGCTTACCTGGCGGAAGAAGGATGGCTATCCGAATGAGCGAGCCGCTGGTCTCGGTGATCATCCCCAACTGGAACGGCGCGGCCCATCTGCCCACCTGCCTGGAGGCGCTGCGCCGACAGACCTATGCCCGACGGGAAGTGCTGGTGGTGGACAACGGCTCCACCGATGATTCCCTGAAGCTCCTCGTCCGCTACCCCAAGGTTCGGGTCCTGGCCCTGGGATGCAACCGGGGCTTTGCGGGGGCCGTCAACGCAGGGATCCGCGCCGCCCATGGGGAGATCCTCGTGCTCCTGAACAATGATACAGAGGCCTCCCCCACCTGGCTGGAGGCCCTGGTGGCGGCCTTCGAACGCCATCCGGACGCCGGGCTTCTGGCCTCCAAGATCCTCCTCTTCGATCGCCGGGATGTTTTCCATTCCGCCGGGGATTACTACCGGGTGGACGGGATTCCGGGAAACCGTGGGGTCTGGGAAACGGATCGGGGGCAGTATGATCGGGAAGAGGAAGTGTTCTCCGCCTGCGGGGCAGCGGCCGCCTATCGGCGGGAGCTTTTCCAGGACATCGGGCCCTTCGATGAGGATTTCTTTTACTCGTGTGAGGATGTGGATCTGGCCTGGCGGGCTCAGATCGCAGGATGGAACTGCTGGTATGTCCCGACCGCCGTGGTCTATCACAAGTTGAGCGCCACCGGCGGCGGCCCGATCGCCAGCTTCTATGATGGGCGGAATTTCATTTACCTGATCGCCAAGGATTACCCGGCGGGGTTGCTGAGGCGGTTCTGGCCACAGATTCTGCGGGCGCAATTCCAGATCGCATGGAATGCCCTCCGGGCGTGGAGGGGAACGGCCGCGCGAGCCCGGCTGCGGGGGATGCTGGCCGGCCTTCTCACCTGGCCGCGCGCCGCCCGGAAGCGGCCCCAGGTCTTCGCCCGCCGCCGCCGCTCCGATGAGGCGCTGCTGGAACGGCTGATGCGGGCTCCCGCTTGAAGAGCCGCGCCGCTCATCCGCGTGACCGCTTCATCGATAGGCCACAAACCCGGGATGATTGACCCTTCTTTCACTCCGATAGACAATTCCCATAACTCCCGCTCAGGAGCGATCATGCGTCGATTGGGGATCGTGTTGCTGATCACGCTGGTTCTGGCCTGCAGCGCGGGGGCTATCGCGCTGGTCTGGACCGCTGCCCATTGGGCCTCCCGACCCGCTCTCCCTACCCCCCCTTTCTCGCCTCCACCCGCTTCGACCGCAACCGTTCCGCCGCCAAGCGCCACTCCCTTCCCGTCCGTCTCATCTCCCCCGTCCCCTCCGGGGACCGCCGCCCCGAGCCTGAAGGTTTTCGATGAGATCGCCCGGGTGGTGGAACAGATCCGGGGACTGCAGGCGACAGGGCCTTACACGCGCTCCCTGATGACCCCGGCGGAGTTGCGCGCCTATCAGGAGAGGAAGTTTGAGAACGATTACACACCGGAAGAGGCCCGTCAGGATACCCTGACCCTGGCCGCCTTCGATCTGCTGCCCCGGGATTTCAACCTGCGGGAGTTCCTGCTCGATCTTTACACCGAACAGATCGCGGGCTTCTACGACCCGGACACCAAACAATTCTTCGTGATCAGCGAGCAGGAGCAGCCGGGGATCCTGGAGCGGGTGACCTTTGCCCATGAATACACGCACCTTCTGCAGGATCAGCACTTCGATCTCGTCGCCCTCGGGTTCACGGATGATCCGAGCAAGCGGCCGAAGGACCTGGATGATGACGCGATGCTCGCCCGGCGGGCCCTGGTAGAAGGGGATGCGACCCTCACGCAGATGCTCTATCTGAGCCGCCTCTCCCGGGCCGAGCAACGGGAATGGCTGGAGGCCATCCAGCGTCAGCCCAGTGAAGTCCTCGACCGCGCTCCCCGGGTCATCCGGGAGGAGCTCACCTTCCCCTACGACGCGGGCTTCGCATTCGTTCGAACGCTGTATGAGCAGGGGGGATGGGATGCGGTCAACGCCGCCTTCCGGGATCCCCCCGCTTCCACCGAACAGATCCTGCATCCGGAGAAGTTCCGGAGCCGCGAGCCGCCCATCCGGGTGACACTGCCACCCCTCACCGATACGCTCGGGAGCGGCTGGCGGCTGATCGATGAGAATGTGCTGGGGGAGTTCTTCCTGCGGGTTTATCTGGAGGAACGCCTTCCCGCATCTCAGGCAGAGGAAGCAGCCGCCGGATGGGGTGGAGATCGCTATGCAGTCTATGGGAATGAGGCGACCGGTCAGGACCTGCTGGTGCTCGCCGTGGCCTGGGATAATGAGGCGGAGGCCCGCGAGTTCGTGGAAGCCTACCGGGCCTATGCGGCCGCTCGCTATGGGCAAGGCCCTGTCCGGGAGACCGCCGGACAGGCCCTCTGGGTCGGGAAGGACGTATTATGGCTGGAATGGAAGGGGACGGATACGCTGATCCTCCGTGGGCCCAGCGAGGAATTGGTGGCTCGGGTCCGCGCTCGCATTCCGTGGCCACGCTGAGGCGGCAGCCCATGGACCTCCCATGGGGCGCTCCATCGCTTGCCCGGATCCTGGAGGCCTACTGGACGTTGCGGAAGGTGCTTCCAGCGACCCCCTTGCGGATGTTTCCGGTATTGAACCGCATGCTGGAGGGCCAGGTCGGGCTGAAGTTCGAAGCCTAACCGCCGACCGGCTCGTTTGGGGTTCGCGGCGCTCTGGCCCGGCTGGCGCATCGGACGTCCGAGGAGCGCGAGCGGGGAGTGGTCACCGCCTCCGCCGGCAATCATGGCCTGGCCGTGGCGTCCGCCGCCCGGCTGCTAAGGGGGGGATCCCTACCATGATCTTCATGCCGGAAACCGGTGCCCGGAACAAGATCCGGGCCTTGGAAGCAATGGAAGCCCGCCTGCGGCTGGTCGGTCGGAGCTACGCGGAAGCCCATGAGGCCATGCTGGCCTCCGCGGCCTCAACCGGCGCATGCGAGGCGCATGCGATATCCATGCCGATGAGGATCCCTGGGTGGTGTGTGTAGGGCAACTGCAAGCAGTTGCCCCACTCCCTCGATAGGTGCGGCTGTAGGATTTAGGGGCCGGGCGAGATGTCGGGCGAAGCCCGATCGACAAATCCAATCCTTCAGGAGGAAGGAGCTCCATGAGCCCTTTGCGACATTTCATCTCCCTGGCGGACTGGTCTCCGGAGGAGATCGAAGGATTGATCATGGAAGCCGCCCGAATGAAGGCGGACTGGAAAGCGGGGGTTCGGCCGCCGATCCTGGCGGGCCGGACGCTGGGGATGCTCTTTGAAAAGCCCTCCCTGCGCACGCGGGTTTCCTTCGAGATGGCCATGCGCCACCTGGGCGGGGACGCCATCTATCTTTCTCCGCAGGAGGTTGGCCTGGGCAAGCGGGAAAGCGTGGCCGATGTGGCCCGGGTGCTCAGCCGTTATGTGGATGCCATCATGGCCCGGGTCTTCGCCCACTCCATCCTAGAGGAGATGGCGCGCTACGCGACGGTCCCTGTCATCAACGGGCTCTCCGACGACGAACATCCCTGCCAGGCCCTGGGGGATATGCTCACCGTTTATGAAAAGAAAGGGCGCCTGCGGGGGCTGAAGCTGGCCTTTGTGGGGGATGGGAACAACGTGGCCACGGCTCTGCTTTACATCTGCGCCATGCTGGGAGTGGATTTCGCCATCGCCACGCCTCCAGGTTATATGCTGAAAGAACCAGCCATCGAACGCGGGAAAGCCTTCGCCGCCCGCAGCGGCAGCCGTCTGCTGTTCACCCATGATCCAATTGAGGCGGTGCGGGACGCTGATGTGATCTACACGGACGTATGGGCGAGCATGGGGCAGGAAGCGGAGGCGGAGATCCGGCGTCGCGTCTTTCCCCCCTACCAGGTCAATGCCGCGCTGGTGGCGAAGGCGAAGCCGGATGTCATCGTCATGCACTGTCTGCCCGCGCATCGCGGCGAGGAGATCACCGACGATGTGGCGGACGGCCCGCATTCGGTGATCTTCGATCAGGCGGAGAACCGCCTCCACGCCCAGAAGGCGCTCCTGGTCCGCCTGCTGAGCGGATAAGGGGATCACCCTCTATGAGGATGGGGGGACTGGGTCAGGCCGTATGGGGAGCCTGGCCCCCCCTATGTCTCTTCCCCTCCTCACGGCCCCGGGGCCTGCTTCGCCAGGGATCCAAACTGCTCCTGGAAGGCCGCCAGGAAAGGGCGCAGGGTCGCCTCATCAAGGATCACCACCCGGATCTCCCGGGGCGGCTCCCCAGGATGAGCGGCGGCGAAGGAGGAAATTGTCCTCCAGAAGATCGGGGCCGCCCGCTCTTTCGGAAAGCCGAAGATGCCGGTGCTGATCGCCGGCATCGCGATCCGCTCATACCCCTGCTCCCGGGCGATCCTCAGAACGTTATGAATCGCCTCCGCCAGCAGGCGATCTTCCTCCTGGGTCCCGCCCGCCCATATCGGCCCGACCGCATGCAGGATGGCGCGGGCCTTGAGACGTCCAGCCCCGGTAATCGCCACCCCACCCACCGGTACCGGTCCATGACGGCGAACCCATTCATCGCTCTCCACCTGGATCTGGGGGCCACCTTTCCGCACCAGCGCGCCGGCGACGCCCCCTCCATGCTTCAGGTAGGTGTTGGCCGCGTTCACCAGGGCGTCCGCCTCTTCTTCCGTGAGGTCCCCATGCACCAGCGCCACGCGATGACCAGAGGGAAGGATCGCTTCGGCAACCACCTGGCGAGAAGCCACCATAGGGAAACCGTCCCGCTATTCGAAGTTCCGGGATAGGCCTCCCGGGAGGGTAAGGGCAACTGGAATCGGCAAGGCGGCTTGGCCTCCTTCCCCTCCCGTTTTCCTCAGCCCGAAATCCCAGCCGATGCGTTTTCGGTCAGCCCCGTCGCGCCTTCCAGCCACGCCTTCACCACCGCCCCGATCTCGGTCAGAGGGCCCCGGTGGATCGCGCAGGGAGGAAGCGCCATCAGAAACCATGCGCCATAGGTACGGCTCATGATCCGCCGGTCCAGGATCACCACCACCCCCCGATCCGAGCGGCTGCGGATCAGCCGCCCGAACCCCTGGCGGAACCGCAGCACGGCCTCCGGGACCGCATAATCCAGAAAAGGATCCCGATACTGGGCGCTTCGGGCGGCGAAAACGGGTTCGTCCGGTACCTCGAAGGGAAGCCGGGTGATCACCAGACATGAGAGCGCCTCGCCCGGGATGTCCACCCCTTCCCACAGGCTTCGGGTCCCCAGCAGAACGGCCCGTTCCGCGGACCGGAAGCGCTCCACCAGCTGTCGGCGGGAGCTCCCATCACCCTGTTCGTATACGGTGATCCCGGCCTTCGCCAGCGGAGCGGTCAACGCGCGGGCGGCCCGCCGCAGGGGGGCATACGCGGTGAAGAGCGCCATGGTGCGTCCCCCGATCGCCCGGGCCGCCTCCAGAATCGCCTGTTCCACCGCCCGCTGATAGCCGGCCTGGCCGGGCTCCGGGATGTCCGTCACCAGATACAGCAGCGCGTTTCGCTGGTAATCAAAGGGGGAATCCAGGGCCAGCTCCTCCATCTCCCAGGCTCCCAGCCGGTTTTTGAGATGGGCGAAGGACGGCTCCTGGCGTTCTCGATTCACTGTCCGCAGGGTGGCGGAGGTCATGATCACGCATCGCCGGGGCTCCAGCAGATGCCGCCGCACCAGCGGCCCCACATCCAGAGGCGCGGCATACAGGCCCACCCGGGCCCAGTCCCCCTCGCCCCCATGGCCCTCCAGCCAGTAGACGGTATCGGGCGACGGCTTTCGGATGGCCGCCTCCAGGGCCTGATGGATCTTCTCGAAGTCATGGCTGAGCCCGTTGGCCAGCCCCAGCGCCTCTTCCACCTCCGCAAACCCGTGATCCAGCAGCTCAGTGAGCGCGGCCCGGATCGTGTTCAGGGCTTCCTGGACGGCCCCCCATCGAACCGCGAGGAGCTCCCAGGCCTGCTCCACAGCAGCCCAGGCGGGGCGGCTCCGTTCGGTGCCCGTGAGCAGCACCTTGCGGGTGTATTCCCCACTGCCCGGAGCCGTCTCCTCCAGAAAAGCGGTGAGGGCGTTCATCAAGAGGTCCACGCCGGTCCGAGCCGACTCCACCGCATCGCTCAGACGGCGGGTCATGCCCGCCAGGGTGTTGCGCAGGGCCGGGGGCAGGCTCCGTTCCAGGCCCCGCAACGCTCCCACCAGCCCGCCCCGCTGCTCCCGGGCGCTGCCGGTTTCCTGGAGCAGCCGTAACAATCCGAAGCGATCGATTTCCACGGTCAGTTGTTTCGTGGCTGCCTGCTCCAGATGGTGCGCTTCGTCGATGATCAGATGGCGATATTCCGGAAGCACCATATTCTGGGTTGCCGCGTCGGCGAAGAGCAGCGCATGGTTCACAATGATCAGGTGAGCAGCCTCCGCGGCCTTTCGAGCCCGATGGAGGAAGCATCCTCCATCGCCCCACGCGGCGCAGACCTCGGCCGTGCACGTCTCGTTGTCCGCGGAGAGGCGAGCCCACAGCGCCCGCTCCACCGGCGTGGGCAGGTAGAGCTCATCCCCATCGCCCGTTTGCGTCGTGGGCAGCCAGACCAGGATCTTGGCCAGCACCCGCATCTCCTCCACGCTCGCCGGCCCGACGTGCCGCCATTGCATCAGCCGGGCCGGACACAGGTAATGCGCCCGGCCTTTCAGCAACGCCACGCGCAGAGCAGAGCCATCCGCCAGACCGGATTCGGAGAGCAAACGCTGGAGGATAGGGATATCTTTCTGAAGCAACTGCTCCTGAAGGTTGATCGTGTTGGTGGAAATCACCACCCGCTCGCCGTTGCGTATGGCCCAGAGAGCGGCGGGGATCAGATAGGCCAGGCTCTTGCCCACTCCCGTTCCCGCCTCGATCATCCAGTGCTTCCCCTCGTTAAAGGCCTGGACAACGGTCTGGAGCATGGCCACCTGCTGAGGGCGATGCTCATATTCGGGGAAGATCCGGGAGAGGGCGCCACCGGGCTCCAGCTGCCGGGCCAGCGCCTCTCCATCGATCGGCTGGGGTTGGGACCGGGGGCGCAGCGGCCGCGCCCGCACGGGAGGAGGGGTCAGATACGCTTCCGGGGTGGCCAGGCCCTTCGCCCGCAGCTGGGCGCCGATGCTCTGATCCGTGAAGCGGCCCCGCTGCACGGTCCGCAGCGCTTCTTCGAAGAAGCGCCGGGGCGGCCAGGGAAGATGAGCGGCGTGGCGAACGATCTCCTCCAGGATGGGCTCGGGCAGCTGGCAGGCGCGCTCGAACAGGGCCAGGAACAGCCGGTGGGTCAGCCGGGCATCCTCCAGCGCCCGGTGGATCACCCCCACCGGGATCCCCAATTCCTGGGCCAGGGTGGAAAGCCCATGGCCGCCGGCGAAGGGGACCAGGATGGCCGCCAGCTCATAGGTATCCAGGGCATCGTTTTCCAGGAAGAGGCCATGACGGCGCAGGAACGCCAGATCCTGATCGATGGAGTGACCGACCAGGATCGCATTCCCCACCATCGCCCGGAGGCGGGGCAGGACGGCGCGCAGCGGAGGCGCTTGCTCGGCTTCCTCCGGCCGGATCCCGGTGAGCTCGACCACGGAGGGAGGGATCGGCCGCTCCGGGCGAACCAGGGTGCTCCAGGCGTCGAGCACGGTTTCCCCCCGGAACTTGACCGCCCCGATCTCAATGATGGCATCGGTTTCCGGGTCCAGACCCGTGGTCTCCAGATCCAGGGCGACAAAGATCGAAGCCATGATCCCGTAAACCCCGGTTGATCTCCTCCGCGGGCTTCAAGAGCCATTCAACCCCTGCATGAAAGCCGGGCTGGGCAAATCCCGCAGGGCAGGTCCTATCCTGCCTCCAAAAAACAGGGGGTTGGGAACGAACCGGCGCAGCATCCCCAACCCCCTGAGCCCATCTTCTGGCCTTCCCGACTTCAGAGGTCGATGGCGGTGGTCACCGCCTCCGCCAGCGTGGGCCCTGCGCCGCCACGGGACATGGCCTCTATCCCACGCTTCTCGGCGTAATACCGGAACCCGGTCCCGGCCGGGATCAGACGACCGATGATCACGTTCTCCTTTAAACCGCGCAGCTCATCGATCTTGCCCTCCAGAGCCGTCCCGGCCAGCACCCGAATGGTGTGCTGGAAGGAAGCAGCCGACAGGAACGAATCCGTCGCCAGGGCCGCTTTGGTGATGCCGAGCAGGACCTGCTGGGCGGTGGCCGGGCGCTTGCCCTCGGCAACCAGCCGGGCGTTGATGTCCTGGAGGATCAGACGATCCACCAGATCGCCGGGCAGGAAATCGGTGTCGCCCGGGTTGATGATCTGGACCTTGCTCAGCATCTTGCGGATGATGATCTCGAAGTGCTTGTCATTGATGTTCACGCCCTGAGAGCGATAAACCTTCTGGAGCTCGCTGAGCAGGTAGAGCTGCACGGCCTCACGCCCCAGCAGCCGCAGGATCCGATGCGGGTTCTTGGGCCCCTCGGTCAGCGCGTCCCCGGCTTTCACCCGCTGCCCTTCCTCCACCAGCAAGCGGGCGGTGGCGGGCACCTCATATTCCCGCTCCTCCCGGAGCTCATAGACCACCTTCAGCGGCTCGCCCTTCTGGTAAACCACACGCCCGCTGTGCCTGGCGGTGATCTGCTGATCCCCCCGGCTGGCCAGCAGCTGGCCTTCGACGACCTCCTGGCCATCCTCCACCTTGATCGACCAGTTGCCGGGGATCTCATAGAGGTCTTCCTTCCGCTCGCTCTTCACGATGCGAATCCGCCGCCCTCCTTCTTCCGTGCGGTAGATGTGGACGATGCCATCGATGTCCGCCATCAGGCCCTCGCCCTTAGGATGCCGGCGAGCCTCGAAGAGCTCTTCCACCCGCGGCAGACCCTGGGTGATATCGGCCACGCCCGCCACGCCGCCCGTGTGGAAGGTCCGCAGGGTCAGCTGGGTCCCGGGCTCGCCGATGGACTGGGCGGCGATGATCCCTACGGCCGTGCCCACCTCCACCAGCCGGCCCGTCCCGAGATCGCGCCCATAGCAAAGGGCACAGACCCCGTAGCGCAGCTGACAGGTCATGGGCGAGCGGACATACACCTCCTGGACGCCCGCCTTCTCAATGCGCTCCGCCAGCCCTTCATCCAGGAGCACGCCGGTATCGGCGATCAGCGCGCCGGTCCGGGGATCGAAAACCGGCGCGGCAAGGACGCGGCCGAAGATGCGCTCCCGCATGGTCTGGCCGCCGACATCGTCGGTGGCTCGGATCCAGATGCCAGAGCGAGTGCCGCAATCGTGGGCATTGATGATCACATCTTGAGCCACATCCACCAGGCGGCGGGTCAGGTAGCCGGCATCGGCGGTGCGCAAAGCCGTGTCGGCCAGGCCTTTCCGGGCGCCGTGCGTCGAGATGAAATATTCAATCGTGGTCAACCCCTCCCGGAAATTCGAACGAATCGGAAGCTCGATGATCCGGCCGGTGGGGTCGGCCATCAGGCCGCGCATCCCGGCCAGCTGCGCCACCGGCTGGAAGCCGCCCTTGGTGGCGCCCGAGAGGGCCATGATCGCCACGTTGTTATCCGGGCTCATCGTTTGCTTCACCGCCTCGGCGATCTCATTGGTCGCCCGCTGCCACAAGTCGATCACCCGGTTATAGCGCTCCTCCTCCGTCAGCAGCCCCCGCCGATACTGGCGCTCCACCTCGGCCACCAGAGCCTCATAACGGGCCAGCACATCCCGCTTGGCCGGCGGGATGGGAAGGTCAGCCACAGCGATGGTCACGCCCGAGCGGGTGGCATACCGGAAGCCGATGTCCTTCAGCCGGTCCACCATCTCCACCGTGGCCTCCGGTCCCAGCCACTGGAAGCACTGGGCCACCAGATCTTTGAGCCGGCCCTTGTCCATCGTTTCATTCACAAAGCGCAACCCCTCAGGCAACACCAGATTGAAGAGGGCTCGCCCGACCGTGGTCTCAATCAGGCGCCGGCGAGGCTTGCCATCCGGATACCGCTGGCCGTGTTCATCGTAGACCGTATCCGTGTAGACCCGGATCGGGGTATGCAGCGAGATCTTGCCCAGATGATAGGCCAGCTCAACCTCTTCCAGGCTCATAAAGACTTTGTGGGTCTCCGTCTGGCCGTTCGGAGGGGTCATCGTCAGATAGTAGCAGCCCAACACCATATCCTTGGTGGGGCCGACCACCGGCTCACCGTTGGCCGGCAGCAGCAGGTTTTTGCTGGACAGCATCAGGTTCCGGGCCTCCCAGACGGCCATATCGGAAAGCGGGACGTGGACAGCCATCTGGTCCCCGTCGAAGTCGGCATTGAAGGCCGCACACACCAGCGGGTGGATCTGGATCGCCTTGCCCTCCACCAGCACCGGTTCGAACGCCTGGATCCCCAGGCGGTGGAGGGTGGGAGCCCGGTTGAGGAGCACCGGCCGTTCCTTGATCGCCTCCTCCAACACCTCCCAGACCTCCGGCCGCTGGCGCTCGATCAGCCGTCGGGCGCCCTTGATGTTGGCCGCATAGTTATACTGGATGAGCTTGGCGATCACGAACGGCTTGTAGAGCTCCAGAGCCATGGACTTGGGGAGACCGCACTGGTGGAGCTTCAGCTGCGGCCCCACCACGATCACCGAACGCCCGGAGTAATCCACCCGCTTGCCCAGCAGGTTCCGGCGGAAACGCCCCTTCTTCCCCCGCAGCATATCGCTGAGGGATTTCAGCTCGCGACGCCCGCGGCGGGACATCGCCTTGCCCCGCTGCGAGTTGTCAATGAGGGCATCCACCGCCTCCTGGAGCATACGCTTCTCATTGCGGATGATGACATCAGGGGCACCCAGCTCCAGCAGGCGCTTCAGACGGTTGTTCCGGTTGATCACCCGGCGGTAGAGGTCGTTCAGATCCGACGTGGCAAAGCGCCCGCCGTCCAGCTGAACCATGGGCCGCAAATCCGGCGGGAGGACCGGCAGGACCCTCAGGATCATCCACTCGGGACGGTTGCCGCTTCGCAGGAAGGCGCGGACAATCTGAAGGCGCTTGATGGCCTTTTTGCGACGCTGCTTGGATTTGGCCTGCCGGATCTCCTGCCACAGCTCCTTGGCCATCTGCTCCAGATCCAGGCGCTGCAGGATCTCCAGGAAAGCCTCCGCCCCCATCTCCGCCTTGAAGACCTGGCCCCACTTGCTCTTCAACTCGCGGTACTTGTTCTCCCCCAAGAACTGGAGGGGGGCGAGGCTCACCAGCTCATCGCGCTCCGCTTGAACCCGCTGACGCAGGGCCTCCACCTCACGGGCGGCCTGATCCTTCAAAGCAGCGATCTTCTCCTCCGCGGCCTCCCGCAGGGCCTTCAGGGTTTCCTCCGTTTTCGCCAGAGCCCGGGAGCGCTCCGCCGCCTCCTTCTCCTTAATCCGGTTCAGCTGCTCCTCCAGGATCCGCTTCAGGACAGCCAGATGCTCCCGGGTCACCGTCTCCCCGGCGTCCGCAATCACCTCGCCGGTAGGCTCGAAGACAACAGGAGCGCGGATCGTCTTGCCCAGCCGTTCCTCCAGCCGGGCCTGAGTGCGCTGCGCTTCCCGCATGAGTGCTTCTACTTCGGCATCCCATTTCTCCTCAATGCGTGCTTCCCGATCCGCCAGCTTCTGCCGCTCCCGCTCCTCCAGCTTCTGAACCTTTGAGAGGAGCACCTCGATTTCTTTCTGGTATTTCGCTTCAATGGCGCGGCGTTCGCGTTCGAAGTCCTCCTCCAGGCGCTTCAGAGCCCGCTGCCGGGCCTCCTCGTCAACGAAGGTAATCACATACTGGGCGAAATAAAGAACCCGATCCAGGTTACGGCGGGAGATGTCAAGCAGCAACCCCAGGTAAGAGGGAACGCGACGGGTATACCAGATGTGGGCCACCGGGGCGGCCAGCGTAATATGCCCCATCCGCTCGCGGCGCACTGTCGCGCGGGTTACCTCCACGCCGCATTTCTCGCAGACAATGCCCTTATAACGGGGACCTTTATACTTGCCGCAGTAGCATTGATAATCCCGGGTGGGACCGAAGATCACCTCACAGAACAGACCATCCTTCTCCGGCCGCAACCGGCGATAGTTGATGGTCTCCGGCTTGGTCACCTCGCCGTAGGACCAGGAGAGGATTTGCTCTGGCGATGCCAGCGAGATCCGCAGGGCGCGAAATTCCTTAGCCTCCACAGGTGCCTCCTCTGAGGACAAGTCGCATCCCTATTTCAGCTTCAACAGCGAATTCAGGGGTGGAGCGGCCAGGCTACCCATTCCTCCATCTTGATCTCCTGTCCAGAAGACCGCAGGAAGACGATCAAAAGCCATGACCGTCGGCCAAATGCAGGCAAAATCTTCCCACCTCTCGATGACCATGAAAACCGAGCGGGATTGGAATGGGGATCATGCGTCCAGATCACACCATGATTTCCATACAATGGGAAGATGGGATTCTCCGCCCTGGCTGGATCAAAAAGAGGCGATCCTCGATAGCTCTTCCTTATAAAAGACAACAAAAGATCCCCCCCTGACGCTTCCAAGCCAGGGATTGGATCCTCTCCAACAGGGTTCGCACAGGAACTGGGTCTTCATGAGGGCTGTTTCTCACTATAGCGGGAAGGGGGGGTTTTGTCAAATTTACGCCCCTTCCCGCCCGGCGGGTATGGAGGGATCCGAATCGCCCACCGGTGTAGCGGAAGGCTGGTGCGGAAGCACCGCCTGCCCGAGGAGGTGTCCCTCGTGACCAGCGGGGGCCGCTTCAGCGGCAATGTGAGGAAATATCTTTTAGGGTCCAGCCGGGCGCGACTTCCGTTATAATGGGAGGGGAGCGGCTTTGGCATCCGCAAATCGGAGAACCGAGGCTTCCGATGCGTCGCTGGCCTCCCATCGGCTGGATCCTGCTGGGTCTGGTGGCCATAGCCCTGTTTGTGGCCTTCCTAGTCTTTCTTTACATGCACCCGGCCATCGCCGCGGTCCTGCGGGATATTTTGATCATCGCCCTCACCTTCCAGTTGATTCTGCTTGGCGCTGTGACAATCGTTCTGATTTACCGTCTCATCCGCCTCGTCGATTGGTTGGAGCAGGAGGTCCAGCCAATCCTCCAGCGCGCCCGGGAGACGGTCGATACCGTATATGGGACCAGCGCCTTCCTGGGCCGGCGTCTGGCCCGTCCGACCATTGAAGCGGCCAGTGTGGCGGCTGGCGTCGCTCATGCGCTGCGAACGCTGATCCGCCTGCTGCGCGGCCGATCGAATTGATGGGATGGCAAGGATGAGGTTAACGATCAAGCCCCCAATCTTTATGATGATGGAGGTGACTTATGGCGGAGCGGGAGCAGGGTGGAGCGTTCGGGGCTTTTCTGGCCGGGTTCCTGACCGGGGCCCTGGTGGGCGCCGTGGCGGCCTTGCTGTTTGCGCCCCGCTCAGGCGAGGAGACCCGACGGCTGCTGCAAGAACGGGGGATTGAACTGAAAACGCACGCAGAGGAACTGACGACGCAGGCCCGTTCCCAGGCGGAGGCTGCACTGATGGAGGCCCGCCGACGGGCGGAGGAGGCCGCGGCGGAAGCGCGCCGCCGCGCGGAGGAGCTTCGCAAATGGCTGGAGGAAAGCCGGGCCCGATTTGAGCAAATGATGGCCCAGCGTTAAGGCGCCACGCCTCCAGCCACCGGCGAATCGTCCACAGAGGGAACCGCATCCTGAAGGAGCGCGCGATTGGGCTCAACGGAGGATTGGGTGCTGGTCTATGAGGCGGGGAACCTGATCGAGGGCCAGATGGTGCAGGCCCGACTGGAGCAGGAAGGAATCCCCGCCCGGCTTCGCTACGAAGCTATTCATACGCTGATCGCGTCCACCTTCCATCGGGTCGAGGTCCTGGTCCCGACCGAGTGGGCGGAGCAGGCCCGAGAGCTGCTGTCGCCAGGATCTCTCCCTCCCCTCTCCGATCGACCCGATTAGCCAAGAGCCTGGGAGCCCGACGGAGCTGCGAAAGAGCGAATCCCCTTCTCCCTGGGGGTCAAGGGGAGCGCCCCTGTGTGCTTCCTTTGGCCCCCCGAAGCCTTGCGTCAAATCCTCCATGGGCAACTCCAAATCTCCATGACCTCAAAGTCCCTATCCAAGCCGAACCGCGAACGTGCAAGCCCTGAACCCTATGGAAAAGCCTCGCTGGGATTTCCGGGTTGACGTTCAGGCGGCCCCATGTTATGATCTTCTCCGACATCCTCTCCCAGGAAGGAGGAGCATATTTCCGCGCGGAAATATCGTGTCAATGAGGCAATCCGGGCGCGCCAGGTCCGGTTGATCGGCCCGGATGGAAAGCAGATCGGTGTGGTTTCCTTGATGGAGGCGCTCGCTGCGGCGCGCCAGTATGGCCTGGATCTGGTGGAGGTCGCCCCCCAGGCCGACCCGCCGGTCTGCCGCATCATGGATTACGGCAAGTTCCTCTACGAGCAGGCGAAGAAAGAACGGGAGGCCCGTAAGGCGCTGAAACAGATTGTCGTGAAAGAGATCCGCCTGCGGCCCACCACGGATCCCCACCATGTTGGATTCAAGGTGCGGGATGCCCGGCGTTTTCTCAACGATGGCAACAAGGTCAAGGTCCAGGTTCGGATGCGGGGGCGCGAGATGATGCACCTGCAGCTGGCCACGGAGATGCTCCAGCGTTTCGCGGAGCAGGTGGCCGATGTGGGAATGGTGGAGACCCCACCCAGTATGGAGGGCCAGAGCATGGTGATGGTGCTGGCCCCCCTGCGTCGGAAGGGAGGGCAGCCGGCGGAACGGAAAGCGGAATCCAGCCCGGAGGTGATCGAAGGTGCCCAAGATTCGGACCCACAAGGCGACCGCTAAGCGGCTTCGCTATACCGGGAGCGGGAAGCTGGTGCGCGCGAAGATCGGCCGCAGCCACCTGCGGCGCAAGCGCGCCAAACGCACCAAGCGGCTCTACGATGAGATGCTCACCGTGACCGAGCCCTTCGTTTATAAGCAGGTGAAGCGGCTGGCCCCCTATCTGGACAAGAAAGATTAATGGGGCCAGTTGTTCCATCCTTCAGCGAAGAGATTTACGGGCTGGGGCGCTGCTGAACGGGGCGCCCCAGCTTTCCCGATGAAGTGGAAGTCGCGTCACTAGTCTATTGGTGAGGTCTTTTGGGGAGAGAGTGCCTCATCTCCCAAATATGGGAGCACAGCCGCGCCAGTCCTGAATTCCGGTGGGGGTGTCTCCGGCACCCTACGCTCAGCCGGATATCTTTTCGCGCATATAGGGGGAAGTTGCGATGACTCGTGTGAAAAGCAGCGTCACGAATCGCCGTCGACACAAGAAGGTTCTGAAGATGGTGGAAGGCCAGCGGGGATCCCGCAGCCGGCATTACCGGCGAGCTCACGAGGCGATGATTAAATCCCTCGCTTACGCCTATCGCCATCGGCGGGAGCGCAAACGGGATTTCCGCCGCCTCTGGATTATGCGGATCAATGCCGCAGCCCGTCAGAACGGCCTCTCCTACAGCCGGTTGATGGCTGGGCTGCGGGCCGCCGGGATCGCCATCAATCGCAAGATCCTGGCGGATCTGGCCGTCCGGGATGCGGCCGCCTTCGCCCGGCTGGTCGAAACCGCTCGTCAGGCGCTGGGCCTTGCCTGAGGGTTCGGATTCCCCTGCCGAAAGCTTCGGGGGGAGGATGGAGCAACCCCGGCGCTCTGCCATGCCTTCCAGGGTGTTCCTTTCGTCTCATCATCGCCTTCTCACCAGCGGAGGAGGGCCGGAAAGCCCGGCGGAGGAGTCTTATCCAATTTCCATATGCTCCGGATCACCAGTCCCTCCAATGAGAAGGTCAAGCGGGTGCGGGCGCTCCTGGAACAGCGGAAAGCTCGTCGCGTCTACCGGCAGATGGTTCTGGAAAGCCCGCGCCTGATCGACGAGGCCCTGCATTTCAACGCCCATCATCCGGAATACCGCCTCCTTTTCGCGTTCTATGCGGATCCCACCCCCCGCGCTCAGGAGACCCTGGCCCGCCTTCAGGCAGCCGGGGTACCCTGTTATGAGGTCACCCCCGCGATCCTTCGGATGTGCACGGAGGCGGAGACCCCCCAGGGGGTGATCGCCGTAGCGCCGATCCCGGAACTTCCCTGGCCCGCCTCGCCGACCTTCCTGGTCCTCCTCGATCGGGTTCAGGAGCCCGGGAATGTGGGCGCTGTGTTGCGCAGCGCGGCGGCGGCGGGAGCGGAAGGGATGATCATCCCGCCGGGAACCGCCGATCCGTGGCATCCGAAGGCGGTGCGGGCGGCCGCGGGCGCCCATTTCGTTCTGCCCGTGCGCCCGGCCTCCTGGACGGAAATCCCTTCTCTCGTGAAGGGCACCACCATCTGGCTCGCGACACCCGGAGGCACGCACACCTACCTGGAGGTCGACTGGCGGGAGCCCGTGACGCTGATCCTGGGGGGTGAAGCGGCAGGCCCCGGGCCGGAGGCGCAACATCTGTCCCATCGCACCGTGCGGATCCCGATGGCGCGGGGGATGGAGTCCCTCAACGTCGCCGTCGCCGCGGCCCTTCTCCTCTATGAGGTTGCCCGCCAGCGGGGATGGATCCCATGACCCGCCGGCCCTGCACCGTGGAAGGCGGAATCTCCTTTTCTCCCAGGTCCTATCCGGAGGCGTGAAGGGCCAGGCGGGCCGCCTGCAAGGGCCCGCTTGACCGTCCGGGGAAAATCCAGCTGAGAAGAGAAATGAGCCGGATTCGCTTGATTCTGGAACAAATGGCTCATGGGGGCGAGGCCATCGGCCGTCATGAGGGCAAGGTGGTGTTTGTTCCCTTCGGCATCCCGGGGGAGACCGTGGACATCGAAGTGGTGGAAGATCGGGGCTCCTACGCCCGGGGGCGGATCCGGGAGGTGATCTCCCCCTCCCCGGCGCGAAGGGAGCCCCCCTGCCCCCATTTCGGGGAATGCGGCGGCTGTCATCTCCAGCATATGAGCTACGAGGCCCAGCTGCAATTTAAGGCAGAGATCGTTCGGGATCAGCTGCGCCGGATCGGGAAGATCGAGGACCCGCCGGTGCGTCCCACCATCCCCAGCCCCGATCCTCTGGGTTATCGCAATCAGGTCCAGTTTTCTGTAACCCCCGATGGCCGCCTGGGCTTTCAGGCCATGCGCTCCCATCGGGTGGTCCCCATCACCCGCTGCTGGATCGCCCATCCGATGCTCCAGGAACTGTATGAGGCCCTGGACATCGAGGGGCTGGCCCTGCGGCGGCTCACGCTGCGCTGCGGCGTTCGCACCGGGGATCGAATGGTGATCTTCGAAACCGAGGGGGATGAGCTGCCCGTCCTGGAGACCGACCTGCGGGTCTCCCTGGTCCTGCTCACCGAGGACGAGCGGATCATCCCGCTGATCGGGTTGGACTATCTCACAGAAGAGGTAGGCGGTTTCCTCTTCCGCATCTCGGCCTCCAGCTTCTTCCAGACCAACACCGCGATAGCGGAACAAATCGTCCATCGGGTAGTGGAGTGGGCCGATCTGCATGGGACAGAGGCCGTCCTGGATGCCTATTGCGGGGTCGGGCTGTTCACGGCGCACCTGGCGCCTTTCGCCCGACGGGTGGTCGGCATCGAAGCGCATCCGGCAGCCGTAGCCGACGCCCAGCATAACCTGGCCCGGTTCCCCCACGTCGAGATCCGGGCCGGGACCGTGGAGGCGGTCGCGCCGACACTGGAGGAGCCCTTCGAAGTCCTGGTGGTAGATCCCCCCCGAACCGGATGCTCCCGGGAGGCCCTGGAGGCCCTCCTGCGGCTGGCGCCCCGGCGCTGGATCTACGTTTCCTGCGATCCCGCCACCCTGGCCCGCGACGCCCGCCGGATCCTTGATGCAGGTTACCAATTGCGAGAAGTGCAGCCGTTCGATATGTTCCCACAAACCTATCACATTGAGACCGTATCGCTGTTCGAGAAAGGGGAGTGAGCGGATAAAATACTTTCTGGTTTGGATTCCCTCCGGGGGTTCCCCGATGGGCCGTCGGATCTATCTGGAAGATATCCCTCTGGAGGAAGCCTGGGCGCGCTTCCTTCGAGCGCTGACAGAGGCCGGCCTGGATGGGCCGTTCCCAGGGGAGCGGGTTCCCCTGGATCAGGCGCTGGGGCGGATCACGGCGGAACCCATCTGGGCCCGGCTGTCAGTCCCTCCCTATCCGGCTGCGGCGATGGATGGGTTCGCCCTCCGCGCTCAGGATACGATAGGCGCCACCGAAACTCAGCCGCGGGTGTTGCTCGTCCACCCGGCCGATGCCGGGGGGGGAGCCTGTTATGTGGATACCGGGGATCCCCTTCCGCCCTGGGCGGACGCGGTGGTCCCGGTGGAGCAGGTGCAATTCGACGCAGAAGCCCCTGAGCGGGCCACTCAAATCACCCTGTATCAACCGGTCGCCCCCTGGGCCAATGTCCGCCCGGTCGCTGAGGATATCGCCGCGGCCGAGCTGGTGCTGCCCGCCAACCATCGTCTGCGGCCCGTGGATCTGGGCGTCATTGCAGCATGTGGTTATGCGGATGTCTGCGTGCGCCGTCAGCCCCGGGTGGCGATCCTGCCCACCGGGACGGAGCTGATCCCCCCCGAACAGGCGGCGACGCGAGGGGTGCGGCCGGGGGAGATCATCGAGTTCAACTCCCTGGTGCTGTCCGCTCAGATCCGCGAGTGGGGCGGGCTCGCCACCCGTTTCCCGATCATCCCCGACGACTTCGAACGTCTCCTCGAAGCCACCCAGGAAGCGGCTCGCACCCATGATCTGGTCCTCATCAACGCTGGCTCCTCCGCGGGGCGCGAGGATTTCACCGCCCGGGTCGTCTCCACCCTGGGCACCCTCCTGGTCCACGGGGTGGCGGTGCGCCCAGGCCACCCGGTGATCCTGGGAATGCTCCAGGTGGATGGGCGGTCCATCCCAGTCATTGGGGTTCCAGGGTTCCCGGTCTCCGCAGCCCTGACCGGGGAGATCTTCGTGGAACCGCTGCTCGCCCGCTGGCTGGGCCGCCCGCCCTCGCGGCGACCGCGCCTTTCCGCCGTGCTCACCCGCAAGCTGCTCTCCCCGCTGGGAGATGAGGAGTGGGTTCGGGTGACCGTGGGACGGGTGGGCGAGCGCTATGTGGCGGCGCCCCTCCCCCGCGGAGCAGGAGTCCTGTCCTCGCTAGTGCGAGCGGATGGGATCCTGCGGATCCCCCGATTCGTGGAAGGATATGATCAGGGCCAGGTGGTTTCCATTGAACTTTACACCCGCATAGAGGAGATCGAAGGCACCGTCCTGGCCATCGGCAGCCATGATATGGCCCTGGATCTGATGGCCCAGTTTCTGGCGGAACGGTATCCCGGCCGGAGGCTCCAGAGCGCGAACGCGGGCAGTCTGGGAGGCCTGATCGCCCTCCGTCGAGGAGAATGCCATCTGGCCGGGTCCCACCTGCTGGATCCCGAAAGCGGCGAATATAATTTGCCCTATGTCCGCCGATATCTCGCGGGGATCCCGGTGGCAGTGGTCACCCTGGCGCACCGGGAGCAGGGTCTGATCGTCGCTCGGGGAAACCCCAAGGGGATCCGGGATCTGCGGGATCTCGCCCGGCCGGATGTGCGGTTCGTGAACCGCCAGCGGGGAGCGGGAACTCGGATCCTCCTGGATTATCACCTCCAGCGTCTGGGCATCGACCCCCGGGCGATCCCGGGCTACGAACGGGAGGAGCTCACCCATCTGGCCGTAGCAGCGGCGGTCGCCAGCGGCCGGGCAGATGTCGGCCTGGGGATCCGCGCGGCGGCCGCGGCGATGGGGCTTGAGTTCATCCCCCTGGCCCTCGAGCGTTACGACCTGGTAATCCCGCTGGCCCTCTATGAGGATCCCTGGCTCCAGCCGGTGCTGGAACTCCTGCACGAGGCCCGTTTCCAGGCCGCGGTGGCCGCCCTGCCCGGGTATGATGTCCGGGAAATGGGACGGGAAGTGGCCCGATTCGCTGGATCGTAATCGATCATCTGGAGCCCGGCGGGGCAACTCCCTGCGGTTAGAAGGAGGATCATCATGGGCGATCCGACACGGTATCCCCGGCTTCGCCCGGTGGATCTGCGCCCGATCGTTCGCAATGGCCGCCGGTATGTGGTGGTGCGAGATCCCCTCCGGCTCTCGGAACAGATGGTGATGATCCCGCAACCCCTGGCGCCGGTGCTGGCTCTGTGTGACGGCACGCGGGATCTGCGAGCCATTCGCGCGGCGTTGATGGTGCGCTACGGCGTTCGAGTAGACGAGGAGGCCCTTCGCTCACTGATCGCCACCCTGGATGAATTGTGCCTGCTGGAGAACGAACGGTTCCGGGAAGCCCAGGCCCGGGCTCTGGAAATCTATCGCCGGGCCCCCTTCCGCCCGCCCATGCTCGCGGAGGAGGTCTATCCAGAGGACCCGACGGCCCTGCGCCAGCTGTTCCGTCGTTTCGAAGAGGAAGCCCCGGGAGAGGATCCCGAGGAGGATGGACGCGGACTGGTGAGCCCCCACATCGATTATGCGCGGGGCGGGCGGGTTTATGCCCGGGTCTGGCGGCGGGCCGCCCCGTTTGTGCGCGAGGCGGACCTGGCGATCATCCTGGGGACGGATCATTACGGGGAGGACCGATCGATCACGCTGACCCGTCAACATTACGCCACGCCCTTCGGCGTGCTCCCCACGGCCCAGTCGATCGTGGAGGCCCTGGCTCAGGCGCTGGGGGAGGAAGCCGCCTTCGCCGGCGAGCTCCGCCACCGGGGGGAACACTCCATCGAGCTGGCCGCCGTGTGGCTGCATGCGACACGCGAGGGGAAACCGGTGGAAACAGTGCCCATCCTCTGCGGCCCCCTGATGTCTTTCATCCAGGAAGACCGGGATCCGATCTCCGATCCGGTGATCGCCCGTTTCATTGAGACCATGCGCGCCGCCATCGCCGGACGCCGGGCGGTGATCGTGGCCGCGGGGGATCTGGCGCATGTCGGCCCGGCTTTCGGCGGCCGCCCGCTGGATCTTCCAGGGCAGGCTCGCCTGAAGGCGGACGACGAGGCCCTGATCGAACGCATGGCCGCCGGGGACGCTGCGGGTTTCTTCGAGGAGATCCGGCGGACCAAAGACCGCAACAACGTGTGCGGAGTCTCCCCGATCTACCTCGCCCTGCGTATCCTGGAGCCCACCACAGGGGAGAAGGTCGATTACGCCCTCTGCCCGGCGGATGAGCAGGGCACTTCGGTGGTTTCCATCTGCGGCCTCATATGGCGATGAGCATTGAGGTTTCCCTTTTCCCGTTCCTGGCCGGCATGGGGCTCAGCTTCGGCCTCGGGCGGATGCTCCAGGCCCTCCTCCGGCCCTCCCGCCGGCGCCCGGATCCCCGCATGCTGCTCCTGGTTCTCCTCGCCTTTGCGTTACGGGCGGGTTCCCTGACTGCCCAGTCCCTCTGGCGAGACGAGGTGGATGCCCTGCGGTTCGGGCGGGATCTCTCGAGGGAGATCGCGGAGGCCTTCCGGCAGGGGGATCGGGCGGGATGGGAACGGCTGGCCGCGATATTGACTCGACCGGGCTTCAATGGGCCGCTCTATTTCATCGGGCTCTTCCAATGGGTTCGCCTGGCCGGCGATTCGGAATTCGCCCTCCGGTTCCCATCGGTCTGGCTGGGAACCCTGGCGGTGGCCCTGGGGTTTGCCCTCTTCCGCCGATACCTGCCGGCCCCTGCCGCGCGGCTCACCGCATGGTTCCTGGCGACGGCGCCCTTCCTGGTCTGGTATGGCCAGGAGGCCAAGATGTATGCCCTCCTGGTGCTCCTCTTCCTGGCTGCCTGGGGCGCCCAGGAGGCCGCCCGTCGGGATCCGCTGGGATGGGTGGAGGCCGCCCTCTGGCTGCTCCTGGGGCTTTACAGCCATATCCTCTTCGCCATGTTCCTCCCCGCCTTCCTCGCGCTAATCGGGATCCGAAAAGGATGGCCCTGGAAAGCGCTGACCGGCGCAGCAGCAGCCGGTCTCCTGTTGCTGATCGCGGATCTTCCCCTGCTGCGCTGGCAGATCCATCAGGTGCTCCAGTGGGATGGAGGGATCCGCCCGATCTGCGGGGAGACCGGCTTTCCGCGGGTGGCCCCGTGGGATGGGCTGGGGATGCTGGCTTGGGGGGCAGCGGTCGGGGTGTGGGGTGGGTTCCCGGGTTGGGGGCTTCTTCCCCTGAGCGTATGGATGATCCTGGGGGTCCTGGCGGGCCGGGTATCCAGGCGGGTGCGCGGCGTGCTGATACTGTGGGCGTTGGGTCCGTGGGCCTTGCTTTCCCTGCTCTCCCTCTGCCGTCCGCTCTTCGTGGAGCGCTATCTCATCGCGGCCATGCCCGCCTGGTTCGCTCTGGCGGCGATCGGCTGGGAGCGGATCCCGGGTCGCGTCAAGCGGGCGATGGCCCTGGCCCTCGTTCTGGCCCCCATGACGATGGGCCTGTGGGCGCAGGCCGCCATACCCATCAAGTCGGATTTTCGGTCGGCAGCGCGCATCGTGGCCGCGGGTTACCGCCCGGGGGAGCTCATCCTGTTCCACATCGGCTACATCCAGCATGTGTTCGACTATTATTTCCGCCAGCCTTACGAAGGGGTATGGGCACCGGCCACCAACTTCCGGACCCCCGAAGGGGGGTATCTGCTGAGGGAAGCGGAGGTGGCGTCCCGGATGGCGGCCCTGGTGCAGGGCCGGAAAGTGGTCTGGCTGATTTATTCGGAAGCTTCGATGTGGGACGATCGGGACCTGGTCCGACGCTGGCTGGACGCCCACGGCCGGCTGACCGGGCGCTGGGTGTTCCAGCAGGTGGAAGTGCGGCGGTATGCGCTCCCGTAAAGATCCCATGGCCTTTTCCCCCAAGTCCATTCCCGGTGGCCCCTCCGCTCGCGCGCGGATCCCCTGGCAGGGCTTCCACGGAGCGCAGGCTACCTGAGTGGCTCACATTCCATCACTCCCATCGACCAACTGATCCGCGCATCCAGCGACGGAGGATCACCTCATCCCAGCAACCGAATCAGCAACTGGAGCGACCGCCAGTAGGCGCGGCGGAACGGCCAGGGCCAGTCCGGCCCGGGGAGTAGCGGAGGGAAGGCGCGGGCACCAGGCTGCCGCCACAGATTGTCCCAGCCGCTCGTATCCCAGAGCAGGTCGGCCCCCGGCAACCCCGCCGCCCGCACTTTGGGATC
Organism: Thermoflexus sp.; assembly: GCF_034432235.1. NCBI lineage: Bacteria > Bacillati > Chloroflexota > Thermoflexia > Thermoflexales > Thermoflexaceae > Thermoflexus > Thermoflexus sp. The sequence goes on from NZ_DAOUCJ010000075.1 coordinate 102,321, forward strand.
CGGGCTCCAGCCGTTGTTCGCCAGGATATTGTCGTGAATCCAGTTCCGCTCGGGGATAGCACCGACATCGAAAACCGTTCCCTTCGGGAAAACCTGGTATAGCCCAACCACGGCGATGCCCACGGAAGCGTTGTCCCGGATCTCGTTGCCGGTCACCTCGGTCTCATCCGCTGCCATGATCAGGATCCCGGTCCCTGAGGGCACGTTCCCCACAATCGCGCCCGGTTTCGCGAAGTTGGGCCCGTTGTTCCGGATGATGCGATTGCCGACGATCCGGTTATGGGAGCCCACTTTGGATTCGAGGTTGGGGAGGACGAAGACCAGGACGCCGGCGGTGTTGTCGTGGGCGTAATTGTTCTCCACCGTGATGGCCACCGAGTTCTCCACCTCAATGCCGCTGACGTTGCCATAGGCCTCGCTATCGCGAATGATGCCGTTGCGGGATTGGCCGATGTAGATGCCGGTGTCCCACGCCCCGGTGGCCACCACCCGCTCGACGAGGATATCCTCGCTCCCGACGGGATACACACCGTAGGCGCCCGTGTTCTCCGTCACCACATCCCGGATCACGATCCCCCGCGCCCCCGGCACCACGATCCCGTTGTTGGTGTAGTTGCGCACGATCAGGTTCTCCACGGTAAAGCCATCCCGGGTGGCGATGATGCCATCCCCCAGTGTGCCCCGTCCGTCCAGGATCGGCCGCTGGCCATCCCGCGAGATCCCCCGCAGGGTGAGGTTCTCCGTCTCCACCACCAGGGCCTCGTGATAAAGACCCGGCTCGATCAGGACCGTATCCCCTGGCCCGGTTTGATCGAGCACGGCCTGGATCGATTCCCCGGGACGCACCATCCAGGTCCGGGGTTCGCGGTGCGGCTCTGAAGAGCCTGCCATGCCGGTGTTGAAACGGGCCGCGATCGCTCGCGCCGGGTTCTCCAGACGGGAGACCACCGGCAGGCCCGAGGGCACGGCCTCGGGAACCGGCGGAAGGGCGGATTCATCCGTCAGCGCGTAGAGGAACGCCACCAGATCCGCCCGCTCCTCGGGGCTTAAGCGGAACGGCTGGATCTTGGCGTCGAGGTTGGGGAGATCCATCCCCCGCCCGCGGCCGCCGCCGTCTTTGTAGAAATCGATCACTTCCTCAAGGGTGGCGAAGGCCCCGTTATGCATATAGGGAGCGGTCAGGGCGACGTTGCGCAGGGTCGGCACCTTGAAAGCCCGCTCATCCCGGGGCGAGCCGGTGATCTCCGCCCGCCCGCGATCCGCCGGCATCCCAGGGAGATCCGGCACCCCGATCACCCGGAAGTCCGAGGAGCCGAACAGGGGGAGGGTGTGGCATTCAAAGCACCGGGTGCGCCCGGAACGGAACAGGTTCAGGCCGCGGCGCTGGGCCGGCGTGAGCGCCCCCTCATCGCCTGCCGCGAAACGATCGAAGGGAGCGTTCCGGCTGACCAGGGTGCGCTCGAAGGCCGCGATGGCCTTCGCGATGTTCTCAAAGGTCACCGCCGAGCCATCCCGCCCCCCAAAGGCCCGGTCGAACCGCTCCCGATACTCCGGGATCGCCCGGAGCTCCTGAACCAGTCGGTCCGGCTGTTCCGCCATCTCCTGGGGATCCGTCAGGGACATGCGGGCCGCCTCTTCCAGAGAGGAAGCCCGGCCATCCCAGAACAGCCGCCTGAGGTAGCCCACATTCCACAGGGTGGGGGCGCCCCGGCGCATGGGCTGGCCGTCGGCACCGATGGAGCGTCCCTTCCCATCCGTGAATCCGAGATCGGGATGATGGCAGGTGGCGCAGGATCGACGGTTATCCCCCGAGAGAAGAGGGTCATAGAACAGCAAGCGGCCCAGCTCCGCCTTCTCCGGAGTCTGGGGGTTATCCGGGGGAACCGGCATCGGGGGGAAGGGGCGCCGGAGCGCCCCGGTGGCGCCCGGCATCCCATCGGAGAGGCCACCTGGGGGCAAATCCGGGGGGACCGGCCAGAAGGCCGCGATGAGGAACAGCAGAGCCAGAACCAGCAGCACCCCACCACCCAGGTAAAGTCCGATGCGTTTCATGATCACCCCTCCTCTTCGTCCTGCAGGGATTCCCGATCGGGCCGTGCAGATCATCCCGTGGGATCGGCCTCTTTTCAGCGATCCGGGGAAGAGGAAGACAGCGTGGGAGGAGGACGGGTGCAGCGGACGATCCGTCGCACCCGGCGTTCGAATTCCCGGCGCGGCAGCAACACCCGGCGGCCGCAGGTCAGGCAACGGATCCCGATGTCCGCTCCCACCCGGACGACCTGCCACTCCGTCCCCCCGCATGGATGGGGCTTGCGGAGCTGCACCACATCATCCAGATGGATCTCCAGCGGCATGATCCCTCTCCTCCATGGGACGCCATCCGTTCAACCATTCCTGCAACCGTTGCAAAGCCTCCCGCGTGTCGCGGAAATGGATCCCGCAAAGGCCCAGCGCGCGGGCGGCCTGCACATTTTCCGGCAGATCATCCACGAAAGCCGTGGCTTGGGGTGGGACCCTCAGGCGCTCCAGAGCCAGAAGGTAGATGCGGGGGTCCGGCTTGAGCAGCCCAACTTCGGCGGAGATCACCACCGCATCGAAAAGGTCCAGCAGGCCCAGGTGCCTCAGGACCTCCCGCAATCCAGACCAGGCGTTGCTGATCAGGCCCAGGGCGACCTGGCCTTTCCACTGGCGCAGCGCCTCGACCAGGGGCGCATTCAGGCGATCTCCGGCGAAGAATCGCTGACGCACCTGCTGGATCTTCTCCGGGGATCGGATCCCCAACCGTTCCCCGATCGCTTTCCAGAACTCCGGTTCCGGGAGCTCCCCCCGCTGGGCTCGCAGGGAGAGATCGCTGGCGAAGATCAGCCGCTCCAGATCCTCCACGGCCAGCCCGAGCTCCCGGGCCAGCGCCTCCCGGGGGGAAGGATCCTCGCTGCGCACCAGCACGCCTCCGAAGTCTACGATCACCGCACGCTGCATCCGGGATGTGCCTCCATGGGAAGACTTCCGACGGCGGATATACGCCCGATGAGGATCGCGCGCCTTTCCACCCCCGTTGAATGGCCTGCGCGGGTTTGCGGTGGAGGACGCAAAACTCAGCATACTCCTTCTCGTCGGGAAGCGGCAACCGGGTTCCTGGCTAACGGAGCCGCCCGCTGCGCCATCGATCCAGCGCCAGGGACCCGATCGCGCCCAGCAGGAGAAGGAACTCGAGGATCCGCAATGGGGGAAGCGGGGGTGCTGGAGCCGGCGGCGGAGCTTCCTCAGCCCCGGGCCGGCGCTCGGCCGTCTCCGTTGGGGTCGGCTGGGGAACGATCAGACCGAACATCGGCGCCGGGGAGGGAGTGAACGTATGATCTTTCAGCGCCCGCAGCGCCTGTCGCTCCGCCTCGGTCGCTGGGGCGCCAGCAGGCGCCATCGCCGGTTGAGGCCCTGCGGCCCCCCGCGACAGGGCGAGATCCAGACCCAGAACCAGGATCAGCGCCGCGGCCATCGCCCACGCCGCTCGCCGGAGCCAGCCGGCCCCAGGGGACGCAGAGGCGACCTGCTCTGGCCGGATCGCAAAGGAACGGGGCGCTCGCACGGGCGGCAGCGCCCGGATCGCCTGAACCGTCCAGCGGAGGGTTTCCCACGATCGGGCGCATGTTTCACATCCGCGCAGATGCGCTTCCACCCGCGCCCGTTCTTCGGGTTCAAGGCGGTCATCCAGATACAGGGAAAGCCGATCCTGAACCCACTGATGTTCGTCCGCTTTCAGCTGGAAGAACGGCATGCTGAACCACGCTGAGAATTGAGATCTCCAAGAGGCGAGGAGGCGTCTTCGACGCCCCAACCCGCCCGAAAGTCCTCCGGCCTCACGACCAGAAAGGCGGAGTCGCTATCAACCCTCTAAGAGGGACGTATCGTCCCGGGGAAAAGTTCCCGGCGGGCCAGCAGGAAATCCCGGACCCGTGCGCGGGCCCGGCTCAGACGGGATTTGATAGTTCCCAGCGGCACCCGGAGGATCTCCGCGATCTCCTCGTAGGAATACCCTTCCATGTCCGCAAGCACCAGGACCACCCGCTGATCTTCCGGGAGGCTCTGGATGGCGCGATGGATCCAGTCGGCCAGCTCCTGGCGCTCCGCGTAAAATTCCGGCCCCTCTACCGGGGGAAGGAGCATCTCCGCTTCCGGCCCCTGATCCACCACGAACAGCGCTTCCAGGGAGGACTGAGGCCGGCGACGACGGCGGCGCAGCTCATCGTAACACGCGTTGGTGACGATGCGAGTGAGCCACGCCAGAAAGGAGCCGCCGCGGAACCCCCGGATCCCCCGAAAAGCGGCGATCAGCGCCTCCTGCATCGCATCGGCGGCCGAATCGTGATCGCCCATGATGCGATAGGCGACATGATAGAGGCGATCCTGGTAGCGGCGGATCAGCTCATTGAACGCTTCCAGGTCGCCGGACCGGGCCGCCTCAATCAGGCGCAGCTCATCGGGAGACGGGGCAGACAAGCTCATGGGTCAATCGACGAACCGATACTTGATCAGGGTCCACAAGGCCTTGAGCCCATCGCGGATGGGGCGGATTTTCTTTCCTTCCCGGAACTCCCGCCCGTAGTAAGAGATGGGCACCTCAAAGATCCGATAGCCCCGCTTGAGGATTTTGGCCGTGATCTCCGGCTCGAATTCAAACCCCCGGGCGTGCAGCGGGATGCCCCGCACCACCTCCGCCCGGAACACCTTGTAGCCGGTCTCCATGTCGCTCAGGATCGCGTCGTAAAGCAGGTTGGTGACCAGGGTCAGGAACTTATTGCCGATCATATGCCAGAAGAGCATGGCTTTGCGAGGTCCCAGGAAGCGGGATCCGTAAACGACCGAGGCCCGCCCCTCCAGGATGGGGCGGATCAGGCGCGGATAATCCCGCGGATCGTATTCCAGATCAGCGTCCTGGATCAGAAGGATGTCTCCGGTAGCGTGGGCGATGCCGGTGCGCACCGCCGCCCCTTTCCCCATGTTCCGCTCGTGGTAGATCACCCGGATGTCCCCACTCCGGGCTTCTTCCTCCAGGATCTCCCGTGTCCCATCCGTGGAGCCGTCGTCCACCACGATGATCTCATCCGCCAGGCCAACTGCCCGCACCTGTCTGAGGATCTCCCGGATCGTGGCCCGCTCGTTATATACTGGGATGATCACGGAAAGCCGCATGGCCTGTTTGCTCCTCCGGGTTTCGTTCCATGCATGGAAACCTGGGGCGCCTGCTATAGTCCTCCAAAGCCCCTCTGGAAATCAGAGGGCCGCCCCATCCTTTGAATCCGAGGCCCAACCAGATGTGAATCCTATTATATCTGGTGTGGAAGGGCTTTCTATGCCCGGGTGTGTAGCTTCCCGGAAAGCTTCCAGATCAGGAGGAGACTTTTGCGGCTGGCGCTGATCACCGGCGAGTATCCGCCCCTTCCCGGGGGCGTCGGCGATTACACCCGCGAACTGGCTCGAGCTATGCAGGCCCGGGGCCATGCCGTGGCGGTATGGACCGATCGCCGGGGGGAAGGGGAGGACGCCTCCCCCTTCCCGGTCTTCCGGGTCGTTCGACGCTGGGATGCCCGGGCCTGGTTCACGCTGGGACGCTCGCTGCGCGCCTGGCAGCCAGACGGCGTTCTGCTCCAGTATCAGGCGGCAGCCTATGGGCTGGGCGGGGCGATGAACCTCTGGCCGGCGATCGCACGGCTCTGGCTGGGGAAGATCCCCATCGTGGTCACTTTCCATGATCTGCGTGTCCCTTATCTCTTCCCGAAGGCCGGCCCGCTGCGAACGTGGAGCATCCGCTTCCTGGCCCGCCGGGCGGATGGGGTGATCGTCACCAACCACGAGGATGAAGCGGCCCTGCGCGCCGCTGGGATCCGCTCCCTCTGGCGCATCCCCATCGGAAGCAACATCACCCCCCCGTCTGATCTCCCACCCCCTCGAACCGCCCGGACGCACCTGGGGCTCCCGGAGGATCTCCCCCTGGTGGGCTTTTTCGGCTTCCTGCATCCATCGAAGGGCTTCGATGTTTTGCTGGAGGCCATCGCTATGCTTGCGCGAGAAGGGATGGCCGTCGGCCTGGTGCACATCGGCGCGACGGTGGCGCCCAGCGATCCTTCCCAGCGGGATTACGCAGCCTGGTGCCACCGACGGATCCGCGAGCTGGGGCTGGAGGGACGCGTCTGGGAGACCGGTTACCGACCGCCCGGGGAGATCTCCCTCGCCTTCGCAGCGGTGGATCTCTGCGCGTTGCCGTATCGCGATGGGATTTCCTTCCGGCGGGGGACGCTGATGGCCGCCCTGGCCCACGGGCGGGCCGTGATCAGCACCTTCCCCCGCGTCCCGATCCCGGAGCTCCAGACCGGAGATCCGATCCTCTTGACCCCTCCAGAAGATCCCGGAGCGCTGGCCCACGCCATCCGGCGTGTCCTGGAGGATCCCGCGTTGCGCCTTCGGCTGGAGCGCGGCGCGCGGATGCTGGCGGAGCGGTTCGCCTGGGAACGAATTGCCGCTGAGGTGGAAAGGGTCTTCCAATCCCTGAGCGTGAAGTCACAAAGATGAAACGAGAGGAGTGGATGGCCCTATCTCTGACCCTGATCGGGCTGGCGTTCGGCCTGCGGGTTTACCGGCTGGGCGCCGCCAGCCTGTGGTATGATGAGGCCTTCAGCATCGACCTGGCCCGTCATCAGATCTGGCAACCCAAGGAGGCCCACCCCCCCCTTTTCTATCTAACGCTCCGGCTCTGGATGGCCCTCGGCTCATCTTCTGAGTTCGCTGTCCGCTTCCCCTCCGCAATGGCCGGAACACTGACGGTGGTGATGTTCGCCGCCACTGCCGCACGGATCGGGCGTTCACCGATGGCCCGGATCACCGCGCTGGGCCTGGCCGCCACCCTCCCGTTCTGGATCTGGGAATCGCGGGAGGCGCGGATGTATGCGGCGCTGGGGTTCTGGACCGCCCTGGCCCTTTACGGGATGGCCCGGGGCTCCATGCGCCTGACCCTGTTCGCCGCCCTGGTCGGGACCTACACGCACTATGCGATGCTCTGGATGATCCCGGGGATCCTGCTCCTCGGGCTCCGATGGGGATCCGCCTGGATCCCCTGGGCGGTGGCCCTTCTCCTGGGAGCGGTCCCCGGCGCAGTCCACGCGCTGTGGGTGGGGCGGACGCAGGGGGCGTTCTGGCCAGGAACCCTCGATCTGGGGCGGACCCTGACGGTCCTCTGGCAGGCCCAGGGCCTGCAGGCCCGGATGGCCGGGTTCGTTCCCCCGGATCGATTCCCCTGGATCCCAGGGTTGATCGCGGGCGCGGGCATCGCTGGGATCGGGCTGATCCACGGGCTTCGCCGGCGAGCGGCGCGTTCCATATTTCTGGCCCTCGGCCTCTTCCCCTTAACCGTGGGCCTGGGCCTTCTGTATGGAAGCCCCAAGTTCCATCCCCACTACTTCATCGGCGCCGCCATCGGGTTCTGGCTGCCGGTGGCGCTGGGCTGGGCCGATGGGTTTCAACGCGCGCGGGGGGCTCTCCTGCCCGCCCTGGCGGCATGGGGGCTCTTCGTCCTGCCGGCCTTGAGCTGGACCCTGGGCCATCCGGAGCAGGTCAAGGACGACTGGCGAAGCGCGGTTCGGACAGTGGAGGCCCGTAAGGGGTCTCAGGAGGTCGTGATACTGACCAGCGGATTCGCGCTCCCGGCCTATCAGGTTTACGCGGCCACGACCAAGCCCATTCCATTGCCGGCGATCCCGGTGGCGGATGTGCGGTATGTGCTGGATTACGAAGCGGTGGCGCCGGTTCTGAACCAAGCGCTCAGGGGAGTGCATGGGGCATGGCTGGTGCAGTGGGGCGACGAGATCAACGATCCGGCCCAGGTCACCGCCGCCGCCCTCGACTGGATCGGCGATGAGATCGAGACCTTCACGTTTGCCGGCGGGATCCGGGTCCGGCATTTCATATGGGGGGAATTTCGCCCGCTGCCCAAGGACCCCCGGGCCCTTTTCGGCCATCCGGGCCAGCCGATTGGCCCTCACCTGATCTGGCTGGGGTATGGCCTTCCGGGAGGAGCGCTGCCGGCGGATCGCCCCCTTTTCGTGATCGCCGGATGGCAGACCAGGGGGCCCCTCCCCCCCGGACTCCGGGTCTCCCTCCGACTGGAACAGGAAAACGGCACCCTGTGGGGGCAATGGGATGGCGCGCTGGGGGGTGAGACATGGGACACCGCCCGATGGCCGTGGCCACGGGTCGTTCTCACGCGGTATGCTGTCGAGGCGCAGGCAGGCACTCCACCGGGCCGCTATCGGCCCCGTCTCGTGGTGTATCAGGGCGATCGGGTGTGGCTGGCCGCGCAGCTGAATCCGGTGGACCTCTCGCCTCCGGAGAGGCCATATACGGATCCCCGATGGGAAGGTCCTCCACGAGCGCAATGGCCTGGCCTGGCGCTCACCCATGTGGACCTCGAGGGGGAGCCCCGGGCGTGCCAGCCCCTCACCCTGGCGCTGTGGTGGCGAGTGGAAGGACATCCGGCCTCGAACCGGGTGAGCCTCCGCATCGGAGAGATGGTCATCACGGAACCATGGAACCCCGCCCATCCCGACCGGGCCTGGGGTCCCGGGGAACGATGGCGCGGGCGCTATCGCATCCAGATGCCATGCACGCCCGGCCGTTATGCGCTGGAGGTCGCGTTAGGGGGAGGAGAAGGCCTTCCGTTGCAATGGCAATCCGTGATTACCGTGGAGGTCAAACCGTGAAGGCAACCCGTATCCTGAACTCGTAACCGGACGAAGCACGGCCGGCTCATTCAGATTTCATCCCCCGATCTGGCTCATCACCCGGGCCATGGGGATAACCCCGTCGGGAAGGCCATGGCCCCACGGCTTGCGCCAGATGGCGGATCGGATCCGCGCTTTCAGCTCCTCATCGCTCGCGCCGCTGCGCAACGGTTCCCGCAGATCCACCTCGTCGTCCCGCAGCAGACACAGACGAAGCCGACCTTCCGCCGTGAGACGAACCCGATTGCACTGGGCACAGAAGGGTTCGCTGACCGGGCTGATGAAGCCTACCGATCCCACCGCGCCCCGAATTCGATACACCCGCGCCTCGCCGTCCAGATGGCCATCGTTGACCGGCTCCAGGGGACCGAATTCCCCTTCCAGGATCCGGATCATCTCCGCTGTGGGGACCACCACCTGCTGGGCGAAGGGGGCGACGTCGGCGAAAGGCATTACCTCGATGAAACGGACCTGCCAGGGACGGGTGAGGGTCAGGGCGGCGAGAGCCACCAGGTCCTGATCGTTGTAGCCCCGCACCACCACGGCGTTCAGCTTGATCGGGGTGAGCCCGGCCGCCTCCGCGGCGAGGATGCCCTCCCAGACCTCCTCCAGCCGGCCCCATCGGGTGATCCGTCGGAACTTCTCCGGGTCCAGGGTATCCAGGCTGACGTTCACCCGCTTCAGGCCCGCCCGAGCCAGGGGCTCCGCGAGGGCCTTCAGGCGCAGGCCATTGGTGGTCATGGAAATCTCCCGGATCCCGGGGAGGGCCGCCATCCGGGCAACCAGCTCCACGAGGTTCGGGCGAACCGTCGGTTCGCCACCGGTCAGGCGGATCTTGTCGAAACCCAGTTCCGCGAAGAGGCGGGTCAATCGGATCAGTTCCTCATCCGTGAGGAGCTCCTCGCGGGGGAGAAAGACCATCTTCTCTGGCATACAGTAAACACAGCGGAGATTGCAGCGATCCGTCAGGGAGATCCGCAGGTATCGGATATGCCGTCCGAATTGATCGAACACCATTCGGGCCCCCTTCGCCGGGGTCCAGAAACAGCTCTGAACCCACGATGCCGAAACACCTCAGGGACATTTTACGGCAGCGACCCCGAGCATGTCCAAAATTGGGTGCTCTCCTCGGAGCGACGCCGCTCCGATCCACCGGGAAGCCGATCGCGCTTCCCATGTTCTCCTTCCGGGAGGCGTGGGGGACACCTTCCATGGCCGGCTCCGGCTCAGCAGGAGACCTGCTGTCGGACAGCCCTCTGAGCATAAGCGACCTCCACCCGATCCCGGGAAGCGAAAGCCAGATATTGATAGAGAGTTCCCACCCCGTAGAACACAGCCGTAGCGAGGAGCATCGAAGCCAGCCCGTATTGTTGCTGCAGGAAACCCGAGAGCGCCGCCCCGATCATCCATCCCGCTTCCCAGGTCAGGTTCAGGATCCCGCTCACCGCGGCCCGTCCCGCGGCCGGGACCTGCTCCATGCAGAACTCCGTGTAGAGGGGAGAAGCCATGTTCATCAACGCTCCCCGTAACACCATGGCCAGCGCGGCCAGGGCAGCCTGATCCGTAAGGGCCATGCCGACCAGGAACCCGATGGATAGCCCCTGGGTCAGCGCGACAGTGGCGATCCGGCCGATCCATCGGGCGATCCGCGGGGCAAGGAGCGTAGCCAATCCGGTGAACGCCGAGGTCAACGCGAATAAAACGCCCAGCATGGAATCATCCAGCCGATAACGCTCATGGAAGTAAACGTTCAAAAAAGGAATGCTCAGCGCCGCGCCGATCCCCAGCATAAGATTAGGGAAAGCCATCGGAAGCGCTGGAATCCACAGGGCCTGTTTGGGCCATCCCATGGTTGGATTCCCCTGCGACCGGCGCGGAGCTTCCCGGATCCCAAGAAGCGGAAGGGCAGCCAGGAAGTCCAGAAGGGCGGAGAACAGGATCGGCCCGGCGTAGATCGTGGGGCCCAGGGGCGAGAAGGCCCGGAACAGATCCGGTAGCACGCTGCCGATCCCCTCGCCCACGAAGCCTGCCCAGAACAGGACAGCGGAGGCAAGGGCGAATAACTGGGTGCGCTCCGCTCCGGATGCGTTTTCAGCCAGAAACGGTGCGTAGGCGATGAAGAACAGGTTGTATCCGGCTCCAATGAGGCCGACCCCTACGCCGACCCATACCGGAGAGATCCCCAGACCCACCCCCACGGTCCCGATCGCCATCATTAGGCTCCCCAGAATCAGCATCGGCCGGCGGCCGATGCGATCCGTCCACCATCCGGCTGGCAGGCCGATCCCCAGGGCGATGGCCGAAGGCAGGGCGTTCAACGCGCCCATGAGCCCCCGGGGATACCCCAGATCCAGCAGGTGCAGATTCAACCAGAGCCCATAAATGGCGCTGCTCAACCCGTGCAGCGCCAGGGCGATGAGGAAGAGCCGGACATTCCGCATGGAAAGGGATCGTTGTAACGTCCGCATCCCTCTCCCTCCTTCGAAGAGACAGGTATGGAATGAAGGAGTGGCGCGGACCACCCCTGGAGAGAACGACGGGGTCCCACCGACCAGGGAACAACCATCCGGGGCGCTACTCATCCAGGGCGCGGCAGGGGAGGCCGGGTTCCCAGACGCAGCCTTCCAGCTTGCTATCCTCCGGGGGCCATCGTCCAATCTTACGGGGCCTCTGTAAGAACGGCATAAGCGGATCCTCGTCCCGCATCATGACAAAGAAGCAACTGCTCGGGTATAATGTTTTTTTAAGTAGAGGTCGGCTGCCTTCAACGGTCTCCTCACCCCCATCCTTTCTCTCCCCATTTTCACAGCCTACGGGGCTGAGGAAGGAAACATCCTCTCTTGCCGGAATCCGGGCCAGCCGGCATTACGAACTCCTGACCGGACCAAGCAACTGTCCGGCGCACAGAGGAGAATTGCGTTATCATGAACAGGAACTCCGCTCGGAGGAAAGGAGCGTGATCACTGCCCTGAATATCGCTCAGATCCTGCTGGCGATCGCATTGATCGCCATCATCCTGCTTCAGGCCGGATCCTCCCAGCTGGGAGGGGTCTTTGGATTGGGCGATGTGGGAGTGCCCCGCAAGCGCCGGGGGCTGGAGCGCACGGTCTTTAACCTCACGATCTTCCTGGCCGTTCTCTTCCTGGCCCTGGCGGTAGCCAATGTGATCGTGACCGGGACTCCGGTGGGTTAAGGTCTCTTCATGCGGTCTCTCCCCTCAAAGGGCAAAGGTTGAGGAACGGGGCTGGGGGTGGAGGAGCTCGCCCCTATCTCTCATCCCTTCAGACCTGCAAGAGAGTCCGGTATGGCTTCGCGTCCCCGATATCCAACCCTGGCTCGTGGGCTATATTTCCCGCTGGTCCTTGTATTGTTCATGGCGCTGAGCCTGGGGGCGTTGATGGCCTCCCTGGCTCTCCGGGCGCGCATAGAAACGGTCCCGGCCCGCGGTGGGCGTTATGTGGAGGCGATGGTGGGCCCCATCACCACCCTGAATCCGCTTCAGATTCAACCCGGGGATCCAGAAGCCGACATCGTCCGCCTGGTCTTCAACAGCCTGGTGCGACTGAACGCGCAGGGATTGCCAGAAGGGGATCTCGCTCAGCGCTGGGAGGTCTCAGAGGACGGGCGGCGCTATACGTTCTATTTGCGCCCCAATGTCCGTTGGCATGATGGAGCCCCGCTGACCGCAGAGGATGTCCTGTTCACCGTGCGCCTGCTGCAATCGACGGATCTCCCGGGGCCTCCCGAGCGCGCGCGCCTATGGCAATCTATCGAAGTGATCCCGGTGAACAGCCTGACCGTGCAATTCCGGTTGTCGGAGCCCCTGGCGCTCTTCCCGGATCTCCTGACTTTTGGGATCTTGCCTGCCCATGTTCTGCGCGACGTGCCACCCATCCAGATCCCAACGCACCCGTTCAACCTGAACCCCATTGGAACCGGGCCCTATCGGGTGACCTCTGTGCATGTAGAGGAGGGCCGGATCCAGCGGGTGATCCTTTCCGCCAGCTCCTCCTACTTCCGCGGCCCGCCCCTGCTGGAACAGGTGGAGTTCCGGATTTTCCCGGACACTCGTACAGCGCTCCAAGCCTATCGAGCAGGGGAAGTCCATGGGGTTGCCCGCATCGCTCCCTCGGACCTGGATCAGATCCGCGCCCTGCCTTCCCTGAATCTGTTCTCAGCGATCCTCTCGAGCTACCACATGATCCTGTTGAATCATGCCTCCCCCCTGTTCCGGGAGCGGGAGGTGCGGGAAGCCCTCTGGCTGGCCCTGGATCGCCAGCGCCTGATCGATCAGTTCCTGGCCGGCCAGGGGGTGGTGGCCAGCAGCCCCATCCCCCCCGGCAACTGGGCCTTTCATCCCCAGCTTCCGCCGGTCCCCTACGACCCGGAGAAAGCGCGGGCCCTGCTGGAAGCGCGGGGCTGGGTGATCCCGGCAGGGGGCACAGTGCGACAAAAAGGGAATCTCACGTTGCGTTTCCGCCTCGCAGCGAGCGCGGACGGCTTTCATGACCTCATCGCCCAGGAGATCGCCCGACAGTGGCGGGCGATCGGGATCGCCGTCGATGTGGATCCCATCCCCGGGGATCTGGTGGGGCAGATCCTGGCCCCTCATCGCTTCGACGCCGCGTTGGTCGAGCTAATGATCCCGGGGGACCCCGATCCCTATCCGTTCTGGCATGAAACCCAGGTGGATGCCGGACAGAACTATGGCGGGTTCCGGGATCGTGACATCAGCGAGGTGATCGAAGAAGCCCGCCGGACGCTGGATATCGCCCGCCGCCGGGAACTTTACTGGCGCTTCCAGGAGCTGTTCCAGGAAAAAATCCCCGCCATCCTGCTCTTCTATCCGGTTTACACCTTTGCCGCAGATGAGCGGATCTCCGGGATCCAGATAGGGGCGCTGCTCACCTCGCCGGCCGATCGCTTCGATGGGATCATTGAATGGTATACGCTGGTCCGCCGTCGGATTATTGTGCGATAGGAGGGAAGCCCTTCTCCCCCACATGGGAACGTGGGAACGGCATTGGGCTCGGATCTGAAAGGCGAGCCCGGTCGGGGAAACCGTGAGCTGACCATCCGCCCGGGCAGGCCGGGTCTCCCCAGGTGGCACGGCGATCGCTGGACCCGATAGGAGGCACAGGATCGATGGAATTTCTGAATCGCCATTCATTTCTGGTGGTCGGCGGTCTGACCCTGCTGGGTCTAGGCGCCTTTTTATGGCTCCGACGCGCCGGATGGGTCGGGTGGGGATTTTGGGCCCTCATCCTGATGGCCCTGGTGGTTTTCTGGCTCTCCATGCGGACGCGCCCTACCCCGCATCTCGCCTCGGAGGCGGAGATCGAGGCCGCCCTTCGGTCCGGGCGGCCCGTGCTGGTTTACTGGTTTTCCAATTACTGACTGGGCTGTCTCTCCCTTCATCCTGCCGTGCGCAGGATCGAGCGGGAATGGCGTAAGGGGCAGGTGCTCTATGTGGAGGCCCTCAGCCCAGCGGGGCGATCCTTCGGGAGGACTTATGGATTACGGTTTACGCCATCCTTTGCGCTGTTCGATGGGCAGGGACGGATGATCCGCACCTGGACAGGGGTCGCCGAAGCCCCAACGCAGGCGGAGCTGGAGGCAAGCCTGAAAGGGTCACCCTGAGGGAGGCCGCCTGGAAGGCGATCTCACCCTCCTCGGGTTATGCCTCCCGACGGGGAGGGAGCCAAGACCATCCCCGCCGCCCCAGCCAGCGAGCCAGCTCGGTGGCCACCAGCCAAGCGCTGGCCTCAAAGAAAGCATAGGTCCTGCGCACGGAATCCGGGGGGGCGGCTTCCAGATCGGCATTCTCCGCCACCCAGACGACATGCTCCATCTCCTCAATCCGCTCCAACACCTCCCCCGGCGTGCCCGGCACCGGGATGTCCGCATAGCTCGGACGACGCTGGTGGGGAAAAGTCACCGCGTAATCCGGCAGGCGAGGCAGGATCCCCATCGCCAAGTAGGCATGATGGAAAAAGAAAATCTGATCGCCTGGACGAGCCAGTTCAAAAGCCGGCATAAACCGGAACCCCGCCGCCTCCCATGCAGACCAGTCCACCATGACCCGTTCGACGAGGGCGCGCAACTCGGCCAGCGAGGGAACAGCGGAGGTGCGCAGGGTGAGGATGAAACCTTCCCGGACCTCCGAGAGATGATCGAGGGCATCCTGCAGGGTCGCCTGAGCCTTCTCGGGCAAGGGCTCTCCCTGAATCCGGCGGGCGAGGGCCGTCCGGGTCTGCTCCGCCAGTTGTCCTAATGCCTGCAATGCCTGAAGGCCGGCCCGCAGATCCCACAATTGCATCCACCTCACCCCTTTCTCTCGGGTTTCGGGCCTATGTGCTGCAACCCTATATATGATCTTAACGCCCCTGTAAGGCTTGTGCCAGATGCCCCCGACCTTTCAGAGCGCCCCGATTCAACCCCAAGGCAACCGCCTCCCACGGTTTGGAAGCGCTTCTGCCCTTCCCAGCCGGCACCCATGGGCGATCCAGATCCCCCCCCTCTCCATGGGGCGGGAGCACAGGAGGCCCCACCCCCGCCTGAGGGGCAGGGCGCGGCTTAGTCAAGGGGATTTCGGAGACCCGCGTGCGGACCGGGCTCCACACCGACACGACGCCAGTGGCGGCGGCGCAGCCACGCCAGGTAGCGCGGGATCAACCCTATGTAGAGGCGATACAGCGCCGGCCATGGCGTGTAATCCCATGTTCCAATAAACCGCACATATCGTCCCCCGAACCCTCGCTTAAAGCGATACACCCCCCACAGGGGATCGCTCTCGGCGGGCACCGCCGGCGCCCCCCAGAAGTCATACCGCCGGCATCCGACCGCCCGCGCCCAGCGGATGGCTTCCCATTGCAGCCGGTAGTTGGGCATCTTCTCCCGATGCCGATCCCGCGAAGCCCCATAGAAATACCACGCGGTGGGCCCAAAGCGATAGATCATCACCATTGCCACTGGCTCCCCTTCCACCTCTGCCAGCAGCGGGCGCGCATATCCGGCCTCATAAAACATCGTCCACGCCTGCCGGTAATACGCCCGAGGGCGGATCACGAAACGGTCTCGCGCGGCCGTCTCCACATAAAGATCGTAAAGGAGGTCGAAAGCTTCTGGGCCCACGGGCCGCACGCGCACCCCTTTTCGCTCCGCCAATCGGATGTTATACCGGGTTTTGGGGTGCATCGCCTGAAGCAATTCCTCCTCACTCGCTGTGAGATCAAGCCACAGGCTGGCAGGGAACTGAACAGATTCCGCGGAGGATCGCCATCCCCGGCGCTGGAGCACCGTTTTCAACGGGACCTCCACTGGATCGCATGGCCCCTCCGCTGCCGGGCCCTCGGCCTCCACCACCTCCGGATCGATCCGGACGAGGACCGCGCGGTGCCGACGCGCCTCCTCCTCCAGATCGCAAAGGACCGCCTCCGCCGCTTCCGTGTCTGAGGGATCCAGCAACGGCCCCCGCGGGAGGTAAAAGATCCCCAGGAGGCCCAGGCGATCCCGCCGGTAGAGGGCCTGAGCCGCCGCCCGAACGCGCCCCCGCTCGTCTTTCCACACCCACCGAAACGGCCGCCAGCCATATCCCGCCTTGAACGTCCCCCACAGCCACGTCTGGAGGATATGCGGGGCAGGCAATTGGAGAAGCATCTGGTCCCAAACTTCCGGGTCGTGAATCAGGGAACGGCGGATCATACGAGGCCCAACCTTTGAAGGAAGCGGTAAAGCAAAGGGGAATAAACCCGATCGAACGCCCCGACCCAGCGCACCACCCGGCCGCCGAATCCGCGTTTGAAGCGATACACCCCCCACAGCCCATCCCGCCGGGTCGTGAACTGGGCCTCGAGGACCTCGGGATCCTCATCCGGGATCCCCCACAGGTCATACCAGCGGCAACCTCGCGCCCTGGCCCAGCGCATCGCCGCCCACTGGAGGGCATAGGTGGGCATCTTCTCCCGGTGGCGATCCCCAGAGGCACCGTAGAAATACCATGCTCGCTCCCCCCACGCGAAAGCCATCAGGGCGGCGACGGCCTCCTCCTCATAAAACGCCAGCCAGAGGCGAGCAAGGTGGGGAACAAACCGCTCATAGGCGGTCCGATAGTAATCGAACGTGTGGATGGCAAACCGATCCCGCGCCGCTGTCTGTTGCAATAACCGATAAAACAGGGGGAGATCCTCCGGCCGGGCTTCGCGGACCTGCACGCCTTTCCGCTCCGCCAGCCGGATGTTGTAACGGGTTTTGGGATGCATCGCCTGGAGAAGCGCCTCCTCCTCGCCCTCCAGGGACACCAGGATCGTCCGTCGGGGCTGGACGGGGGAGGCCGGCCGGAATCCCAGGGCCGTCAGATCCAGCTGGAGCTCCCCCTCAAGGACATCCGGCTCGATCCGCAACCAGAGGGCACGGGTTTCCCGGGCGAGGCGATCCAGCGCAGCCAGGAGCATGCGGAAGATCTCAGGACGCTGCCAATCGCCAACTGGCCCTTTGGGGACATAAAGGATGCAAAAGGAGGGGGGAAGAGGGCGAATCAGGACCTGAAGGCCGGCCCGGGGCTCCCCCCGTTCGGCCAGCAACAACCGACGGGCTTGCCAGCCGAAATCGGCCTTCAGATCCCCCCACGGAGCGGTCTGGAGCACGTGGGCTTCCGGATGGCGCTCCAGAAAAGCCATCCAGGTCCGGGCATCGACCTCCTGGGCGTCCATCGCTTACCCCAGCGCGAACCGATATCCAAACCCTCGCTCCGTGAGCAGAAAGCGCGGTTGCTCGGGGTCCGGTTCGATTCGCTGCCGAAGACGCCAGATGTACCACTTAATATTCTGAGGATCCACGCTGCCGTCGGGCCACACATCCCGGGCGATCTGCTCCGGGGTGAGGGTTTGACCCGCCCGTTCCGCCAGGTAGCAGAGCAGGCGATGTTCGGTTTCCGTCAGCAGACGCTCCTCACCGTTCAGGATCACCCGAGGATACTGAGGGTCAATGAGCAGCGCCCCTTCCCCAAACCGCCAGTAGACCCGCTTCCCGGGCGGTGGGAGGCGCACGCGGCGCAGGTGCGCTTCGATGCGGGCCAGGAGCTCTTCCATGGCGAAAGGTTTCACCATGTAGTCATCGGCTCCCAGCTTCAATCCCTCCACCCGCTCTTCCACGGCCGTTCGGGCCGTAAGGATCAAAACCGGCACCGTTGAAACCCCACGGATCCGCCGGCAGACCTCCAGCCCATCGATGTCCGGGAGCATCAGGTCCAGAATCACCAGGTCCGGCTGGCCTTCCTGGAACCGCTGCCAACCCTCCGTGCCGTTAAAAGCCAGCACAACCTGAAACCCCCGGCGCTCGAGAAAGAGGCGAATTAATTCCGCCAGCTCCACGTCGTCTTCAATGACCAGGATCGTCTCCGCCATTCCAACCTCCCCGGGGCACCTGAGAGATCGATCACCCTCGGCTGGAATCCATGGAAACCTATCCTGCCTATCGGGGCTTCTTTGGGGCCTCAGACATGGAAGCGGCCATCAAGGCCGAATCAGAGAAACCGGATGGCCCTCCTCCTCACAATGGGTATACGTCGAGCCGGGGCCCACCGCTCGAGGCGGCCAGCCCCGCTTCCAGAAGCAGCCCACGGCCCCACCGGATCTACGCTCTATCCCCAGTATTGCACAAAACCAGAGGTTTGAGCAAGGTTTACCTGCGGGGCGCGCTTCGAATAGCGGCTGGATCTCCCACGCCTTCCATATGGCGCTCCGCCGTTCGCTAACAGCGGACGGGCTTCCTCCCACCCGAGGAAAGCCTGGAGGAGGCCGCCCGCGCTCTCGACGAACTTCGAGGGCGCATCGGCCCTTTGGGGGCACCCGTGACCGATCTCATCGCGGAGGGGCGCCGGCGGTGAGCGGCGGGGTCATCGATGCCCGTGTGGCCCTCAAGTGGGCGCTGGACGACGAGGAACATGGGGCTGAGGCCATGGCTCTGGGGAATGCAGGCGTTGCGGCTCATCCTCGCTCTGGGCATGCGGCTGGCGGATCCGGCACCCGTGAACGTGTACCGGGAAGCCAACCGATATGGCATCGCGGCATCCATGGCCCTGGCGCGGACGCTGGATATCCCGTTGTGGACGGGGGATGGGCAGTTCTATCGAGCGGTGCAGGACGACCCCCTGGTGCGGTGGATCGGGGAAGTGACCACATGCCCATCCGGAGCGGGGAACCCGAGTTCAAGGGGGGTGGGCTCCCCTCTTCCCCTCTACGCCTCCTCCGCCTCATCAAGAAGGCCGGGCATCGGCCAGATCACCATCCGATTGGCCTCCACATCGATTTCCCGGACGACATCCCGGATGGCCGGGATGAGGACCTCCCCGAAGGGCCCCAGAACGACATATACATCATTGGCCCGTGTGTAGAGGATCTCTTTCACACGCCCCAGATATACCCCTTCCGTGGTGTAAACCTCCATGTCCAGGATCTCATGCTCATAAAACTCCCCCGGGGGGAGCGGGACAGCCTCCTCCCGCTCGATCAGGACCAGACGCCCCCGCAGGGCCTCTGCCGCCTCGCGGGTCTCACAGCCGGGCAGCCGCATCAGGACCATTCCCCTGTAATAACGAAAACGAACGCCTTCATAGGGGATGGCCTCCTCACCGATGTAAACCCGCTTCAGCCGTTTGAGCTGCTCCGGGAAATCGGTGAGGATCTCCAGTTTCATCTCCCCCCGGACCCCCCATGGGCGGGCGATCCGGGCCACGGCCAGGAAACGAGGGGGCGGCTTCCGCATCGCGCGGGTTCTCAATCGCTCGCTCCATCCAGGGGCTCAATCCGCAGGTCCACCTTTCGATGAGGCGGGGCGGCGGCCCGCATCACCTGCCGGATCGCCTCCGCCAGATGCCCATCCCGGCCGATCAGACGTCCCATCTCCGCCTGAGGGACCTTCATGAAGTATTTCACCACCGGCCCCCGGCGGACCTCCTTGATCTGAACCGAAGAGGGATCGTCCAGCAGGGCGTGAGCGATGAACTCCAGGAAAGCCCGCATCGCTGGCCCCCTTATCGGGTGGAAGTGCGCGTGCCCGCCTGAAGGGTCGTGGCCTCCGCCAGGAGGGCCTCCAGCGGCTCGCCGGCCTTCAGGCGCTCGAAGCGGGCCAGGGTACCCGTTTTACGGAACAGGATCTGCACAGCCTCTGTAGGCTGGGCGCCCACCCGCAGCCAGTAGAGCGCACGAGCCTCGTTGACCACGATGGTCTCCGGCTCCGTGCGGGGGTTGTAATGTCCGATGATTTCAATGAACTTCCCATCCCGCGGCGCCCGCGAATCGGCCACAACAATCCGATAGGTCGGTTCATGCTTTTTGCCCATGCGTTGCAAACGGATCCGAACCATTCTCACCTCGCCTGTTCAGTTTAAGGGGTTAGGGCTTACGTATGAAGCCTCCATTCCAGGAAATGGGATGGTCCCTTCGGCAGCCCCCAGGCCCCTTACCGGAAGAAGGGGAATGGGAGGCCGCCCCGGCCGGATTTCATCTGCTTCATCAGGCGTTGCAGTTGGCGGAACTCGTTGAGCAACTGATTGACCTCCTGCACCGTGGTGCCGCTCCCGCGGGCAATGCGGCGCTTGCGGCTGGCGTTGATGATCTCTGGGTTACGGCGTTCCTCCGGCGTCATCGAGTTGATGATGGCCTCGATGCGTTTGAACTGGCGATCCGCCTCCTCCGGGGAGACCAGGCGGGCGAGTTGCTGATAGCCCGGCAGCAATTCCAGCAGCTGCGAGAGCGGGCCCATCTTCCGCATCATCCGCAGCTGCTCCCGGAAATCCTCCAGCGTGAATTCGGCCCGCGCGAGCTTGCGAGCCATTTCCGCTGCCTTCTCCGCCTCCACCGCCTCCTGGGCCTTCTCGATCAGGGCCCGCACATCCCCCATGCCCAGGATCCGGGAGGCCAGCCGTTCCGGCTGGAACGGCTCCAGCTGGTCCGGCTTCTCCCCCACCCCAAGGAACTTGATGGGCACTCCGGTCACGGCCCGGATGCTGATGGCCGCCCCGCCCCGCGCGTCGCCATCCAGTTTGGTCAGGATCAGACCCGTCAGCCCCAGACGCTGATGGAACACCTCGGCTGCTCGCACCGCATCCTGCCCGGTCATGGCATCGACCACCAGCAGGATCTCCTCCGGCCGAACCGCATCCCGAATGGCCTCCAGCTCCCGCATCATTTCGTCATCGATGTGGAGCCGGCCCGCCGTATCCAGGATCACCAGGGTATGCCCCTGCTCTCGAGCGAACCGCAGGCTGTTTCGGGCGATGGCGACCGGATCCGCCTCCGGCCCTTCATGGTAGACCGGGATATTCAGCTGCTGCCCCAGCACCTCCAGCTGGGTGATCGCCGCCGGCCGGTAAACATCCGCAGCCACCAGGAGCGGGCGCTGCCCGGTTTTGCGCAGGCGCAGGGCCAGTTTTGCGGCCGTGGTGGTCTTCCCGGACCCCTGGAGGCCCACCAGCATCACGATATGAGGGGGCGATCCGGCCAGGCGGATCGACGCCGGGGCCCCCAGGGTTTTCACCAGCTCCTCATAGACGATCTTGATCACCTGTTGCGCGGGAGTGAGGCTCCGGGCGACCTCCGCGCCCACCGCGCGTTCCCGCACCCGTCCCAGGAAGTCCCGAACGACGGTGTAATGGACGTCCGCCTCCAGGAGGGCAAGGCGGATCTCCCGGAGGGCGGCATCGACATCCGCCTCCGTCAACACCCCCCGTCGCCCCAGGCGATCGAAGATCCGCTGGAATTTCTGGGTCAGCCCCTCAAACATCCCGCTGCTTCCTTCCCCCTGCTCGATGGACGCCGGAAAATTATATCACAATAAGGTAGGCTCTGGAAGGCAGCCTGCGCCAGGGTGAAAGGGGCATCCGAGGCTATCGCCTGACCACCCCATGGTGCCGCCCGGATGAAGCCTCGGATCCAGGCGGGGCATGGGCTGAGCTGGATAAGCCGCAGGGAAAGGGAGTTACGCGATGCATTTCCCGCGAGTGGAGAGCGCGCGGGCTTCCTTGGGAGGATAGGGTGTTTTCTCTTTCGGCGATCTGGATATTGCTGATCCTGATCGTGATGGCCGGCCTGATGATGAGCGGGGCGCTGCGGCCGGATCTGGCAGCCCTAATCCTGGTTTTAGGGCTGTCCTTCAGCGGATTGCTTTCCCCTCAAGAGGCCTTCAGCGGGTTCAGTCGCTCCGCCGTCATCGCGCTCATCGCCCTCTTCATTCTCACGGCGGGGCTGAACCGAACCGGGGTTTCTCGCATCCTGGGCGAGCGGCTGAGCCGGTGGGCTGGGAATTCCCCGCAACGGCTCGTCGCGGGGATGACCTTGTTGACCGCCCTGCTCTCGATGGCCATGAACTCGGTGACGGCCGCCGCTGTGACGATGCCTCTGGCTGTTCAGGCGGCTCGACGGATCGGTCTGGCTCCCTCCCGCATCCTGATCCCGATCGCATATGGGGCCCTGCTCGGGGGGATGCCCACCCTGTTCACCACTGCCAATCTGCTGCTCAGCGGCCTCCTCCGGGAAAGCCAGGGGCGCTCCCTGACCATGCTGGATTTCCTCGTGGTCGGCTGGCTCCCGGCCCTCCTCGGTTTGCTGTGGGTGATCCTGGTCACATGGCGAACTCTGCCGGAACGCTTCCCTGCGGGGCAATTGATGCGCCTTCACCGACTGAACCGGGAGCTGGCGGAGATCTACGGCTTGAAGAATGGCCTGGTGGAGCTCCTGATCGAACCGACCTCGCCCTTGGCCGGCGTTTCGCTGGGCGAAAGCGAGCTCGCTTCCCGATATCAGCTGATGGTGGTGGGGATCCGCAGGGGCGGACGGTTGATCCTTTCTCCTGCTCGCTCGGAAACGTTCCAGCCCGGGGATGTGCTTCTGATTGCCGCTGGGTCTCCTGGGGAAGCCAGCCTGGAGGAGGCCACCCGGGCCCTCAAGCTTCGTAAGCTCCCCCGCCCGGCGGCTCCCGAGATCCTGGAGGCCGGAGAAGCGGGGCTGATCGAGATCCTCCTCTCCCCGCACACCACTTTGATTGGCAAGACGTTACGGGAGCTCCGGTTCCGAGAGCGATATGGCCTTCAGGTCCTGGCCATCTGGCGGGAAGGACGCCCCATCCGGGCCGGGCTGGCGGATGAGCGCTTGCGTTTTGGGGATGCGCTGCTGGCCTACGGCCCGTGGGAGCGGATCCGCCTTCTCCAGGACGACCCGGAGTTCATCGTCTTGCAGACCGATGGGGAGCCCCTGCGGCCCTCCCGCCGGATCCCGGCGATCGGGATCATGCTGGGGGTGATCCTGGCCTCGATCATGACCTCTCGATCGGTAGCCGAATTGACCATGGCCGGGGCGGTGCTGATGATCCTGACCGGTTGCCTGACGATGGAGGAGGCCTACCGGGCTATCGAATGGCCGACAGTGTTCATGGTCGCCGGGCTGCTGCCGCTCTCCATCGCGATCTCTCGGACAGGAGCCGCCCAAGGACTGGGGGAGCTGTTGCTTCAGGGGATCGGCGGCACCCCGCCCTGGATGGGCATCCTGGCATTCACCGGGATCGCCGCGGCGTTGACCCAGGTGCTCTCCGCCTCGGTCACCGCCGTCGTTTGGGGTCCGATCGCGCTGCGCGCGGCTCCGGTTCTGGGGATCCCGCCGCACTGGATGGGGCTGGCGGTGGCTCTGGCGACCTCAGCAGCCTTCCTCACGCCGATGGCCCACCCTGCCAACGCCCTCGTGATGGGCGCCGGGGGCTATCGGCCTAAAGACTTCCTCAAAGCGGGGCTCCCCCTCTGGGTCCTCAGCATAGGGGCCATCACCCTGTCCACCGTATGGTTCGGGCGATGGCTTCCATAAATTGCTAATGGGCTTCCAGAGGCGTGTAATAGGGTTCTCCCGCGCACGCCCGACACAACACCTGGCCGTTCCGGGCCACCTCTCGCCCATCGTTAATCCCCTCGCCGCAACGGGCGCAGAAAACCCGCCGCAGGGGATGGCCGGGCAAATCCTCCTGTGGGATCGTCACCCGAACCCACTGGAGGCGGAACAGATCCTCATCGGGCATGATCCGATAAGCGTGGCGCTGGGCGGCAGCTTGGCTCAGGCCGGGCGGGGCCAGGTGGAGGGCGGTCTCCCGCGCATCATCCCGGGCCACGATCCGCACCGCCCGACCGGTCTGGGTGTCCACGAAGGTCGCCGCTGCTTTCCCATAATCGATGTGCTTCAGCGTGCGCCGTCCCAAGCGGCATCCCGTCACCGTGGCGATGGCATCCGTCAGGCAGCGATCGATCTCCACATAGACCATCAACCGGCGTCGATCCCCGGGATCCTCCGGATTCAATCCCAGCAGCCGGCATCCCAGAAGGGCCATTCGAACACCCAGGATCTGACCGGGGCAGAGATGTCCGTGGAAAGCCGCTGCTTCCTCCAGCCACTCTTCCAACGTGCGCATTCCAGACTCCCGAGCGATCGGATCGGGCTCAGGAGGGCTTATCCGGCTTCGTTTCCGATTTCTCCTCGTCCGCGGCCAGGCCCCGACGGAATTCCCGAATGCTCTGCCCGAGCTCCCGGGCCAGATGGGTCAAACGACCAGGCCCGAACAGCAAAAGGGCGATCAACAAAATGACGACCAGCTCCGCTGGTCCCAGACGGAACATCCCATTTCCTCCATTTGAAGATTCATGCGCTATTCCTCATACCCTTCCGGGTGAGCCTGCATCCAGCGCCACGCGCTGAGCACGATGTCCCGCAACTTGAATTGAGGGGTCCAGCCCAGGTCCCGGTGAATGGCTTCCGGGGAGGCGACCAGCATCGCCGGATCCCCGGGCCGCCGGGCCGCCTCGACCGCCGGGATCGGATGCCCCGTCACCTCCCGGCATACCTCCAGGACCTCTCGCACCGTGTATCCCACTCCGGTGCCCACATTATAAATCATCACCGGCCGATCCGAGAGGGCCTCCAGT
This sequence comes from Thermoflexus sp., assembly GCF_034432235.1. Taxonomy (NCBI): domain Bacteria; kingdom Bacillati; phylum Chloroflexota; class Thermoflexia; order Thermoflexales; family Thermoflexaceae; genus Thermoflexus; species Thermoflexus sp. The sequence continues at coordinate 127,047 of NZ_DAOUCJ010000075.1, forward strand.
GCCAAGAGATGCGCCCGGGCCAGGTCGACAACGTGGATGTAATCCCGCACGCATGTCCCATCCCGGGTGGGGTAATCCGTCCCGTAGATCTCCACGTAGGGCCGACGGCCCATGGCCACGGCCAAGATGTTCGGGATCAGATGGCTCTCCGGCCGATGATCCTCTCCGCGGCTTGCGGTTGCTCCTCCCGCGTTGAAATATCGCAGGGCGGCATAGCGCAGGCCACGGGTGCGATGCAGCCACATCAGGACGCGTTCCACCGTCGCCTTGGTTTCCCCATAAACGTTCACAGGCCCGATGGGGGAAGACTCCGTGAGCGGCTCCGGGGCTGGGGCATAGACCGCAGCGGTGGAAGAGAACACCACCCGATCTACTCCGGCGGCCAGCAATGATTCCAGAAAAGCGATGGTGTGGGCGACGTTGTTCCGAAGATACTTGAAAGGATCCCGCATGGATTCTCCGGCCTCAATGAAGGCGGCGAAATGCATGGCCGCCTGACAGGGCCACCGGCGCAGGGTCTCCATCACCCGTTCCCCATCTCCGATATCGCCCTGCACAAACAGAGCGCCTTCGGGAACCGCAGCGCGGAACCCATGCGAGAGATTATCGTAGACCACGACCTCGTAGCCGGCGTCCAGCAGGAATTCCGCCACGATGCTGCCGATGTATCCAGCTCCGCCCGCCACCAGGACGCGCATGGGAGCGTGGGATCCTCCGACGGATTGAATGATTCCGGGATTCCGGCAGGCTTTCCCCCATGGGGGTGAGACGCACCCACGGGAAAACACGCAGTCTACGAGTGGGAGAACGGATCGCGGCGGCCCGCCTTATCCAGAGAAATCCGAGGAGCCGCAGAAGACACCGTTGGAAGAAGAGCGGGGAAAGGCCGGGCCGGGATCAAGCTATGCCAGGCCACGATGCCGTAGCTGATGGCATAACACAGCAGGAAAGGCACCGCCCCATCGAGGTTATGATGCCATGCCCGCCAGGCGAGGAAAAGGGCATACAGGGCGAAGGCCCCTTCAATCCATCCCATGGGATCCGTCTCCAGCCCGGCATCCATCGCCCGCTCCCCTTTAGGCGTTCGCACAAACTCCGACCGATAGCCCAGAAGGGCCTCCAGGATAGCCCGGGTGTTGTTCAGCGTTAACCCGGTTCCCACCAGGAACAACAAGGGAATCGGCCACAGGCGCCGGGGCCAATCGGGATAGAGGGCTTGCTGGCTCAGGCCATACATCAACGGGATCGCCAGCAGCCCGAGGCCCAGGATCACGGTCCATTTCGGCCGTTCCGCCGAATGTCGCAAGAGGGGACCCCAGAGCAGAAGCAGCAGCACACCCAGCAGATTGGTGAAATACCCTCCAAGGTGGAACATGGCCGCCAGGCGCTTCCACCATGGCCAGCGGCTGCGCCAGATGCGCCCCACCAGCTTGCAGAACGTCTGGGTGGTCCCCTTGGCCCACCGGAATTGCTGGCGTTTGAAGGCGGGGAGCGTGAGAGGAACCTCTGCCGGGACGGTTACATCGGGGACGAAGACCATTCGCCATCCGGCGAGTTGCGCCCGGTAACTGAGATCCAGATCCTCCGTTAATGTATCGCTCTCCCAGCCCCCTGCCGCCTCAACGGCCTCCCGGCGCCATACTCCGGCGGAACCGTTGAAGTTGACCGGGAGGCCGGCTGCCGAGCGGGCCACCTGATCCACCATGAAGTGGGCGTCCAGCATCAGGGCCTGGGCCCGGGTGATCCAGGAGGCATCAGCGTTCAGATGGCTCCAGCGGGCCTGAGCTGCCCCGATGGAAGGATCGGCCAGCAGCACCGGGATCATCCGCTTCAGGAAATCCGGGGGGGGAACGAAATCTGCGTCGAAGATCGCGATGAATTCCCCTCGCGCCCGCTGCAGCCCATAGGCCAGCGCGCCGGCCTTATAGCCGCTCCGGTTCGGCCGTCGCAACAGCTCGATGGGATAGCCTAAACTTTGATACAAGGCCACATGCCGCTGGACCAGCTGGGCAGTTTCATCGGTGGAATCATCCAGGACCTGGATCTCGAGGCGATCCCGCGGATAATCCAGCGCGACCACCGCTTCCAGCAGGCGCTCCACCACACTTCCCTCGTTGTAAATGGGCAGCTGAACCGTCACCAGGGGCCAGGTTCTGGGCTCGGCCCGCGGGATCGCACGGCGTCGCCCCCACAGGCTCAGCCCGGTCAACACCAGCACATACAGCGCATAGAAGAACAGCAGGATGCTGATCCCCAGGCTGGCCATCGCCAGGATCTTCATGGCTGTCCCTCCCGGAACCCCAGGAATCGATAAACCGGCACCACCTGAGCCCCTCCCCGGACCGGGAAAACGGGCAATGCCCGGGCCTCAATGCGATCCCGCAACCGCTCAAACACCGCCCGGCTGATCATAATCTGGCCAGGCGGCGCGGCCTCCTGCAACCGGCGGGCGTAATTGGCCACACTGCCGACTACCGTGTATGTCCAGTAATCTGGCGTCCCGATAGGGCCCATAATGGCCTCGCCCACATGCACACCGATCCGATAGCGCCGTCTCTGCTCCGGAGGGAGCATCGCGTGCAGAAGGGCCAGCTCCTGCTGCATCCGCCACGCCGCCCGCAGGGCCCGATAGGTATGATCCGGCAGATCGAAGGGCGCATTAAACCAGCCCAGCACCGCATCCCCCATAAACCGATCCACCACTCCCCCTTCTCCTCGGATCGCCTCCCAGGCCACCCGGAGGTAGCGATTCAGAAGAGGGACCAGATCCTCCAGAGGAAGTCGATCGCATAAACCTGAAAAACCCTGTAGATCGGCAAATAGCACCGTGATCTCCCGTCGGACCCCCCCTTCCACCCAGGGATCCGAATGCTGGATCAGGTAGGCCCTCAGGTGGGGATCCAGCATGTGAGCCAGAAGGGCCTGCTCGCGCTGGACCCGAGCCTGCAAGCCCTCCAGGAGCTCGCGGCTGGCCTCCAAAGCGGCCCGCAACGAGCCCTGGGGATCCATGCCTGAGGTTTCCCGCCCTGTTCCGGAAACCTCCCACCCGATTCGCTCCAGCTGCTCGCGGAGGAGATGAAGCAGCCGGCTGATCTCGGAGGAACGCTCGACAGACTCCATGTTCCTCGACGGAATCCCCGCGATGGATTTCCCCTAACGGCCGGGCGGTGGCACCATCCCGCCCCTCGAATCGAGATCTCGATCCTGGCGAGGGATTCAGATCCCCCTGTCCGTGTAACGGACGGCCATCCGCCCCAACCTCCTCGGGTAGGCGGGCTTTCATCCCGACGCTTCGCCCGACCTGGGGTCGCCGTTCAAGCGGCCCATGCAAGAGGGATTCTGGTCATTCCGGGAATCCCACTGGCGGGCGATTCGGGCCATCTCCGTTACCTGCGGAACGAAACGCGAGGCCCTGCCATAGATCCCTTCCCGATCGGGGGCAGGGCTTGCCGGAGCCGCCACTGAAGCCCCTTATACAGAAGGCGCGGCACCCATCCTGGAGGCGGTGGGAGCGCCCGGGCCCGACGTCCTCCGAACCGGACCGCGCTGTAACACTCCGCCACCTGCTCCAGCGCCCCAGCAACTTCCGGGATCAGACCCCCCAAATAACGGGCGCGCTCCATCGGGGTCCAGGAGGCCGGGAACCGGATCCCCAGCAGCCACGCCACCCGGTTCATCCAGAGGTAACCCCGAGCGGCCGGGGAGAGCCGGCGCACCCGATAGTGATCCCGGATCCCAAGCGCCAAGCTCAGGAATCCCAGCGCTCCAACGAAGCCCACCGTCACGAGCCCCACCGAGAAGCGTGAAGCCCGGGGCAAGGGAAGCGATTCCCCCGGCTGGATGTCGAAATCCCCTTCCAGCATACGGCGGGGGGTCGGCATCGGCCGGGGCGCCCCAGGCGTTGAATCGATGGGCCCAGGGGCCGCGGGGGTGGGGGTCGGGGAGATGGGACGCTGCGGGCGGAGGATGGAAGGCTGGGCCGCGGTGGGTTCGAATTCCACCCATCCGAAGCCCGGGAAGTAGATCTCCACCCAGGTGTGGGCATCCCGCTGACGCACCCGATAACGCCCATCGGGCATCCACTCCCCCTGCGCGTAACCGCTCACCACCCGGGCCGGGATGCCCAGGGCGCGGGCCATCACTGCCATCGCGGACGCATAGTAATCACAGTATCCCTGACGGATGTCGAAGAGCACATACACCACGCCGTCCCGGCCGGGTGGGGGGGGCGGGATGTTCTCATTATAACGGATATTGCGGCGCAGCCAGGCCTCGAGCGCCGCCGCCTTATCGTAAGGCGTATCGTAACCGGCCGTGATCCGCTCGGCCAGACGGCGGATCCGGGGATCCAGATCGGAGGGCAACTGCAGATACCGCTGCACCCATTCCGGATAAACTGTCCCCGCCTGCCGCAGGCTCTCGACATCAGGAACCGGGACCAGGGAGATGGCCTCATAGATCTGCTGGGCGCCGAAGGGCCGTGGGCTGCGGATCAGCATCAGATCATGGGCCTGGGCGTTGAAACGCCCCTGAACAATGGAGGGCAGGCTGACCGCGACGGGATGCTGAGCGGCGAAGATCAGGGTGTTGCCGGGGAGATAGACGATGAACGTCTGGGTGACCACCGCCCGGCCTTCCCAGAGAGGCCGCGCCGTCAGAGCCGTCATCGGCGCGCGGCTCTGTTCATCTTCCCCCGAGGAAAGCCAGCCGCTGGAGGTGTAGACATCGTAAACCATACCACGCCAGTAGCGGGCGGGCCCCTGCGCTTTCACATCCATCACCGGCGTGTCGCTCAGCCGCCGCGGGCCACCGAAAGACAGCGTGCGGCTGAGGGGGCTCCCATAGGCCGGGCGCTGGGAACGCAGGGAGCTGAACAATCGGTTAAAGGTCTCCTGGCTCCGGCGCAACGGCCGGCTGACCTCGCCCCAGGCCCGGGAAACCATCTCATTGGTCCCCCCCGCCGGAAGCAACCAGGCCAAGGCCAGCGTCAGCCCGGCCATCACCAGCCCCGCCCGCAGGATGTCCACCCCCAGATCCGGGACGAACCATACCCGCTCCAGCCGCCATCGGTAGCTCTGCTCCTCATAATGAACCGTGACCAGCCAGAGCAGCGCGCCCAGAAGGTAGGCGATCAGGAAGAGGGTGAGCGGACGGGGACCCAGATAGTAATAGGCGTTGATAAAGGTAATGAGCCCGGCCGGAAGCAACGCCCGCCATGATCGGATCGTCCGAAAAGAATACCAGGCGCTCGCGCTGGCGGCCAGCCAGATCAGAGCGCCCATCAGGACCACGAAGGGGAGCGGGTCGCTGCCGCGACCGCCCCGCATGGCCTCCATCGCCCAGACGGTGAGACGATAGCCCAGCCACTGAAGTTTCAGCGACCAGGTGGGCACATGGATCAGACGGGCGCTGAGATACCCGACCCAGACGGCTCCATACCCCAGATTCAGCACCAGGGCGACAGGCCCCGGGAAACGGGAGATCGCCAGCAGCCACCCGATGAGGAGGCCCCCGATGGCCACCGGCGGAAGGATCTCCAGGCCATCTGCCCAACCGGATAGCGTCACCGTCCATGCGGCCGAGCCGTTGATCACCAGCAGGAGGAACAGCATCCAGAGCGTCCCCCCTACCCCGCGGGAGACGGCCGGCGCCATCGGGAAGGCCCGGGAGAGCCCTACCTGGCGTTCTCCCACCATTGGCGCAACTCCCTTTCCGAGACCCGGGATGTGAGATCCAGGCTCAGCGGCGTGACCGAGACTACCTGATCCACCACCAGCGCGTGAATATCCGAATCGGGCTCCAGGCGCTCAAAGTCGATCTCCACCCGATACCCCAGCGGACCGGGATCCGTCGGGCGACGGCGCATCGGCCGCACCGGAACGAAATACCGCTGGCGGGACTGGCGGGTCCAGCGCCACGGCGTCTCCGGCGTGGCGGTGGCGGGGATATCGATTTTGAGCACATCCACATCAAAAGGCAACGCCTGCCGGAGGACCGCCCGGGCAAATAAGCAGGTGAAATAAGCGGCGGCGCGGAAATCGATCTCCTCCGAATACCCCAGGTGGTGCTCCACCGGGGTCTGCAGGGAGACCGCCAGAGCGGGGATGCCGAAGCTGGCCGCCTCCAGGGCGGCCCCCACGGTGCCCGAGATGGTTACCCCGGAGCCCACGTTCTCCCCGTAATTGATGCCGGAGACCACCAGATCCGGCGGGCGCGGCAGGATCTCCAGGATCGCGTGATCCACCACCTGAGCCGGCGTCCCCTCCACCGCATAGGCCCGGAGGATCCCGCCGTTCACCATCAGGGTCTCCGGATAGATCCGCCCCTCGGAGGTGGCCGGCATACAACGCCCCGCGCCGGACCACTGCTCGACGGGAGCCACCACCACCACCTGCCCCAGGGTTTGCAGGGCAGCTGCCGCCGCCCGCAACCCGGGGGATCGGATCCCATCGTCGTTGGTCACCAGGATGAGCGGCACGGCGCCCTCCGGAAGACCGCCTCCGCGATCCGATCGGCGATCCGATGCAGGATCTCATCCGGCACCCCCTCCGGGGCCATGGACTGGGGGCGGGTGTCGATGGGATCGTTGACGTAATCGATACAGAGGAACCGCCCTTCCTCGTCCATGGCGATCTCGCTGGAGAAGAGATGCAGACCACACACCTCCGCGATCCGATGGCCCAGCGCCCAGAGGGGATATAAGCCGAAGGCCTCCCGCTCCGCCTCGGTGACCGGCGCATATCGATGGGTCTCCGGGTTCCACCAGCATGGGAACACCGCATCCACCGCGTAAAGCACCCGAAACCACGCCGGCCGTCCCCCGAGCTCGCGCGGGCGCACATACCGCTGGATCAGGAACGGCTCGTCCGGGAAGGCGGCCCGCAGGACGGCCAGATCCTCTGGACTCGCAATCCGCTTCACCCCCTCTCCCCCGCCCCCGAAGGCCGGCTTGGCGATCCAGAGGCCGATCGCTTCCTCCGGCCATTCCACTTCGGGCTGTTCTTCCCATGGGGGAAGAATCCACGTGGGCGGTGTGGGGAGCCCGGCGGCAATAAAACGCTGGTGCATGGCCGCTTTATCCCACGCTGCCCGGGCCTGCTCCGTGGGGTTCAGACGGAAAACGCCAGCGGCCCGAGCCCAATCGACCAGGGCCTCGAAATCCTCATCCCAGTCGGAAGCCCGATCGAAGAAGGCCCGACAGATCCACTGGCCCCTCCATGCCCGCTCCAGAATCGCCGGGAGATCCTCCGGCGTGATGCTCGCCATCGAGAGGCCACGGCGCCCGCAGGCCTCCCGGAGCATTTCCACAAACGGCCGATCGCAATCCCAGTTCCAGGCGATGGCCAGATCCACGATCTCCTCATGAACTTTGCTCTCAATTCGCATTTCCCCCTGCATCCACTCCACCCGGGAAAGGCCAGGAGCCCCCGATTCCAGCTCCTTCCTGGCTCTCTTCATCATAACATAGGATGGGAGATTCCCTCCAGGGAATGAGACGTTGGCCCAGAGGTCTCCCAGCATCCAGCTGGACATCCGCTGTTCTGCAAATTGAAGAACGAACCCTCTCCCAGACGGAGGGTCCAGGCCAGCCGTCCTTCTCCGGATGCAAGGTAAAATAAAAGCGTGTGTTACACGGTGCCACATCATGCGCCCTGCTTCCAGAGGCTTGTCGGGAGGCAATCGTGGGGCCTTCCCGCTAAATCGAACCCCATCGGTTCTCATCCCGGCAAACCAAGCCTGCATGCGAGGGAACCCATGCGACGCGCGATCTTCTGGATTTATGGCTTTCTGGTGGGTGGATTAATCGGGGCCGGTCTGGTCCTGCTGTTCACCCCTCAATCGGGCGAGGACCTGCGCAAAAAGATTCAGGCCCGATGGCGGCAGATCCTGGAGGAAGGACGCCAGGCGGCGGCCCAGCATCGGGCGGAGCTGGAACGGGAGCTGGCGATGCTCACCCGTCGAACTCCGCCCGCCCCATCATCGTAGGATCACCGCGAGCGGCTGTTCCGCAAATGGCATGCCCGGCGCCACCCTGAAAAAGATCTCCTTCCTGTGAGGGAGGATCGCCGGGAGTTTTCCGCATCCCCTCTACGGCCACGGCCACCACCACGGGGCGGGCGCCGTCTCGATCCCCACGACCGAACCGCCTCTCACCGTGAGCGCCGGCCAGAAGGCCGTCCGATACGGCCGGGCCGGATCGATCGGCGTGGGCCAGGGCGCCCGCTCGTCCCCTCCCACCGGGATCTCCACCTGAAACGGCCAGCCGGGGATCGACAGGGCAGCCGCATGGGCTTTCCCCCATTCCCAGATGGTGTGCAGATCGCCATAGCGCCGTCCGATCCAGATCAACGCCCGCCGGTAGGCTTCCCGCAGGATGGATCTCCGGTCCTCATCTCCCGATGGGCTCCCAGGGTTCCCCAGGGTTTCATCCGCCAGCAGCGCCGTCAGGACCACCTCCGCAGGCCGCCGGGTGAGCAGACGCCGCAGCCCCTCCTCTCCCAGCGCGTCCTGCAGCGTCGCCCGGAGGATCTCCTCCCGCCATACGACGTAGACGAGAGCGGAAGGGCTTCGTGCGTCCAGGTCTCCTTCCCAGCGCTGGAGCATCCCCTGCACCCGCCGTTGCAGCCAGTCCTGCGGCGGCAACGCTCGCAGCGCCTCCCGATGGACCGCCCGGGCTGCCGAGCACAAAGGCCATTCCCCCGGGAGGGGCATCCAGCTCCAGAACGGGGACGACGTCCCCTCCATCGCGATCGCGCGGACCAGCTCCTCCAGATGATCCAGGGGGTCCCCGAAGCCGGGCTCCGGCTGCAACCACCGCCCGCCGGATGGGGAGATGCGCGCGAGGGCGCCGGGGATCCCCGGCCAGCGCAGGCGCAGCGTTTCCCCCTCCCACGCCGCGCGCCAGGGCAGCGGCAGCACCGGGGCCGCCATGGCGTGGAGGCGGAACCCCAGGCCCTCCCGGCAGCCGCGGAAGAGCCCGAGCTCCGGGGCCACGCCGGCGGCCGCCCACGCCCGCCACACGGCCTCACGCATCGCGGCATCCGGGACCGGCGAGGCGGAGGTCCAGCGAGGGTCTTCCAGGGCGGAGCGAAGGAAAGGGGGAAGACGCGGAAGCAGGCGATGGATCTCCGCCTCCATCCATCCGGGGTGGGCCAGGGCCAGGCCCGCCGCCACCATCAGGCTATCCCGGGGATCCCAGGGCCGGGCGATGGGGTCCGGCCGCGGGAGGCGGCGGGCGCCCGGGATCCCCATCCGCCAGGCGGCGTTGACCCCGGCGGCATACGCTTCGAGCCGGGCCCGGGCCTCCTCATCCAGGGCCTCCCAGGCCCGGGCGACGGCCGGGGGGATCCGCTCCCGGGCCCATGCATCCGCCTCCGCGGCCTCCGGCCCGATCAGCGCCTGGAGCTGGCCATACGCCGCCGCCCGCCGCAGGATCAGCAACGGAGCGGCGTCCAGCCCGTCCAGGACGCCTTCCGCGAACGCCTCATCCCGCGCGGAACCGGCCTCCAGACGCCACTGGGCCGGGCCGGCCGGGCGCAGGAGGATCCTCCCCTCCGGCCCTTGCAGGGTGAGGTGGGAAGGCGGGCGCATCGCCAGCCCCAGCAGCGGGACCCCGGCGAGGATCCCCACGATCAGGATCAGGGCCAGGACGGCCGCGCGGCGAAGATACCGTGTTCCCTGGCTCATCCGTTCCACCCGGGCTTCCGGCATGCGGGGAAACGACAGCGGCCCCGCTCAGGGAGCCCGGCCCAGCGTGACGGAGACGGTCCGTTCCTCCCCGTCCCGGACCACCGTCAGGCGCACGGTGTCCCCGGGGCGATAGCGCCGCAGGAGATCAGGGAGCGGATGGCGGTCGTTGACGAGCTCCCCGTTCACCGCGGTGATCCGGTCGCTGGGGCGCAGGCCGGCCTCCTCCGCCGGGCTGCCGGGCAGCACCTCGAGGACCCGGGCGCCATCCGCCTCGTGGATCACCCGCACCCCCAGCCAGGGAGCGCCGGAGGGGGGCCGGGTAGGGGCTGGGGTGCCCGGGCCCCTGCCGATCAGATAACCGACCAGCCCGCCCACTGCCAGGCCGATGCACCCGCAGGCCAGGCCGACCAGGATCAGGGCCACGATCCACATCCACGTCCGGTTCCCGAAACCCGAGGACGAATCGCTCATGGCCTATCGCTCCACGCGTTCGATGGCCGCGCCCAGGGCGCGCAGCTTCCCGTCGAGATCCTCATAGCCCCGATCGATCTGGGTGATGTTGCGGATCACGCTGGTTCCCTCGGCGCAGAGGGCCGCGATCACTAGCGCCATCCCCGCCCGGATGTCCGGGCTCTCCAGGCGCTCCCCGTGCAGCGGGGAGGGGCCATGGACCAGACAGCGATGGGGATCGCAGAGGACAATGCGAGCGCCCATAGCGATCAGTTTGTCCACGAAATAGAGGCGGCTCTCAAACATCTTCTCGTGGAAGAGGACGGGGCCCGCCGCCTGGGTGGCGGCCACGATGGCGATGCTCATCAGATCGGCGGGGAACCCCGGCCACGGGGCGTCCTCGATCTTCGGGATATGCCCGCCGATATCGGGCACCACCCGGAGGGATTGCTCGGGGGGCACGAAGATATCTTCCCCGTGGATTTCGAAATGGATCCCCAGGCGCCGGTAGACCAGCTGCACCATGCGCAGGTGATGGGGGACGGCACGGCGGATCCAGATGCCATCGCCGACCAAGGCGGCCAACCCGATGAAAGATCCCACCTCGATATGATCGGATTCGATCTCCCACTCCCCGCCCCCCAGGCGGTCCACCCCGTGGATGATCAGGGTGTTGGAGCCGATGCCCTCGATGCAGGCGCCGATCCGGTTGAGGAAGCGGCAGAGAGCCTGGACGTGCGGCTCCGAGGCCGCGTTGCGCAGGACCGTGGTGCCCCGGGCCAGGGCCGCGGCCATCACGGCGTTCTCCGTCGCCGTCACGCTGGCCTCATCCAGCAGGATATCCGCGCCGGTCAACCGGCCCTTCGAGCGGATGCGGAACACCCGGTTCACCTCATAGCGCGCCCCCAGGGCCTCAAAGGCCAGGAAGTGGGTATCCAGCCGCCGGCGGCCGATGACATCCCCGCCGGGCGGCGGCATCTCCACCTCGCCGAACCGGGCCAGCAGCGGGCCCGCCAGCAGGATGCTCGCCCGGATGTCCCGACAGAGCTCCGGGTTCAGAGGGCGTGGGCGCACGTCACGGGTGTCAATCCGCAACGTATGGGGGTCCAGCTCCTCGATGGCCGCTCCCAGATCGCTCAGGAGCCGCAGCAGCGTGCGCACATCGCGGATGCGGGGCACGTTGCGCAACACCACCGGCTCCTCGGCGAGCAGGGTGGCGGCGATGAGGGGGAGGGCGGCGTTCTTATTGCCGCCCGGCCGCACCTCCCCCCGGAGCCGTCGCCCTCCCTCGATGACAAAACAGGCTTCGCGGGCCATGGCATCCCTCGCTCGCGTCCGGGATTCCACCCCTCCCTTCACTCCAGCGACAGAAGGCGCACCCGCACGACCACCGGATCCCCCCGCCGGGCCTCCAGGGCGGCCGCGGCGCACCCATGGACCAGTCCGATCTCCAGGAAGCCGGAGCTGCCCGGGTAGGCGATCAGCTCGCCCGGTTCCCCCTCCGCGAACGTATGGACGATGCCTGGAAGCACTCGATCGCCGATCTCCACCCGCGCCTCGCTGGCCCGGAAGACCACCGGGAAACGCCGGGCGAGGGGACCGAAAGCGGGCTGCAGAACGAGCGTGGCCCCCTGCCACTGGAGCCGGCCGATGCTGGTCACCAGGTTCCCGAAGCGATCGGCGTGCAGGATCTCCCCGACGATGCGCTCCTCCTCCAGCTCCAGGCGGGGCGGCGGCAGGCGGACCGGATCGGTCACCGGCGGGCCGAAGGCGGCGGGGGGGACCCCCCGGGCGAGGTGGGCCGCCGCCGGGGCGAAGACATCCCGACCGTGGAAGGTGTAGCTGACCCGGGGCAGGCGATAGGAGGGCTCCTCGAGGGCATAACACCGGGCCTCCGGGTGCGCGTCCAGGATGAAGCTGAAGAGCCCGTTATCCGGCCCCACGAAGAGCGCCCCTTCGGTCTCCACGATCAGGGCGCGGCGCCCGCTGCCCACCCCGGGATCCACCACCGCGAGGTGGATGGTCCCGGGCGGGAAATAGGGCGCCGCCTCCGCCACCACGAAGGCCGCCCGCCGGATATCCTGGGGCGGGATATGGTGGCTCAGATCCACCAGCCGCACATCGGGGGCGATGGAGAGGATCACCCCCTTCATCGTCCCCACGTAGCCATCCTCATCGCCGAAGTCCGTCGTCAGGGTGATGATCCGCATGCGCGCTCCTTACCGGGTCATGGCTTCCGCCGACCCCCCAGGCTCCCTCTGACGGATCCGCTGGGAGCCCGCCGGGCACCTCCCGGCTCTTCAGTATAGTCCAGCCCGGGCGATCCGGAGCAAGAAGGGGAGGGACGAATTATGGGCTGCGGCGGATCAGAGGCAGAAAGAGGGGAGAGACCGGTAGGAAGCGCACAGCATCCACTCCAATCTGACACCAGACGGATTGCCCCTGGGAATTCCAGCAATGGGACTCATCAGCCGGATTCTCCGTCGTTGCATCGTCAAGCCAGATCCCTACCCAGGCCGGATAGCGTCCGAAGGGATGGATGCCCAAGCTGATCCAGCGATTATAGACACCCTGTTGATCGATAATCATGGGAAGAGCCGGCATGTAGTCCAAGGGGGAAACCAGCCAGTAGCGAGCCCACCAGGTTGTCGCATGTTCGGATGTTCGGAAGGAACGAAGACCTGAACTTCATAAATGCCGGGATGAGGCGGGATCCACAAAGCCCAATAGTCCCGTACTTCATCGTTTCCATACGTCCATAACATATCCCCACCATATCCTTGCCCAGTGACAGAATACCAGTAAGGACAGGGATCCGGAGGACAAGCGACCAAGCGATTGTCGAGAGTGTGCCCTTTTCGGAAGAAAGGGTCGGAAAGAGAGGGTGGCACATCGTCCACAATGTGGGAAGCCTCAAAGACTGGTGCCGATGGCCCTACCCAGCGTCCCTGCTCATCCCAAAAAGTTGAATAGCCATTCTGATAATCAATCTCGATGAACAATCCGTAACCTCTGCTTCGATGATACCAATCCCACCATCCTGCTCGGATCACAACACCATCCGCAGCAGCCAGGACAGGCTCGTAGGTTAGAGCAAAATCATAACCTGAGTGTCCTTCGTAGGCGTCCGGGTTGATCCAACGGGCGATCATAATAAGCGATTGCAACCCCATTGCTGTTCCGACCACAAATTCCATAATCTGGGATAGCTATCCGATCATCATAAAGAACAATACGCTGATTAATGGTGTATTCGGGGGACTCAATCGAAGTAGCTATTAATTCCTCGCGCTCCGAAATAGGGCGGGGTAAGAAAGGGAGCTGTGGATATCGTGATCGGGGAGAGAAAGGTTTGTGCAAAACGGGCCGATGGAGGTTGGCCTGTGGACAGGAGAATCAGAAGAACCCCCCCACTGCCGAAGGCGAGTGCCCCCCATCGAAGCGGCCTTCGCCAGCCTTAGGACTCCGGGATCCAGATTGGAGCATGTTCTCGATCGGAGGTATTCGTTAACCGTTGACGGCTGGTCCCATCCGCCCGTACCTGCCACAGGTCCACCTGCTCCCTTTCATCGAGTTCATCGAGGCCTGAATACACCAGCCATCGACCATCCGGGGACCAGGCGGGGTCGATGGCGTTGTCAGCCACCCGATATATCTTCCCGCGATTCCTACCCCTCGCCATCGGCATACTGGATCCGCTCGATAGAGATCCAGCTTGCTCCAGCATCCATGCCCCTGGGTCCAGCCTACATGGGCCACCCGCTGGCTGTCCGGCGACCATACCGGCTCGAAGCCCCATCCAGTTAGGAAAGGGCCGTGCAAGGGTTGACGGCGTCCCGTTGCCTATTCCAGCACCCATAGGGATCGAGAGGAAGCCGTAAGACGGCCCTGGGAAGGAGAAGGAACAGGCTCGGGGTCCCCGGAGTAAAGGAGCCAGCGGCCGTCGGGAGACCATCCCCAGACGGCTGTGAAGGAAGGGGATTGCCATAGCAGATGTGGCTCTCCGCCGTCCATCGGGGACGCCCATATCTGATGCACGTCCCAGGTGTTCGTGGCATAAACCAGCCACCGGCCATCCGGAGAGATAGCCGCCCCGCTCACATCCCGGGTCCCTGGCTTGGCCAGCACACGATGCGTCCCTCTCTCCACATCAAAAAGCCAGAGCTGGGAGCCCAGATCCTGATAAAACAGGATATGAAGGCCATCCGGATGCCAGCCAAAGAATTTCCCTGTGGCCAGAGAGTGGAAAGCAGGCGGAGGGAAGTCAACCCAGGAGCAGGCCCCATTGCCAGCACATGGACCACATCTCCTCCCTCCGTCTCTACGATCCCAACGAGGTAACGATGGTTTGGAGAAAGCGCCAGACGATCGAAGATGGCCGGCCGCTCTCCTCCGGTTCCGGCTTCAAGGAGGCGCAGGTTGAACAGCCCATCCGATGGATAGCCATCTGCGCTCATTGGTACGGCCAGAATCCCTTCCCGATGATTTGGGATGAGCACCCACCCCCGGGCATCTGCAGCCGGCCCTGGCCGCGGGAAGACCGCGTGAGGAGAGGGTGCTGGAACTGGAGGGGGCGTCCAGGGCGTATAAATCGGCCGGACAGTCGCATAGGCTGTAGGAGTGGGAAGCCCCGGACAGGTTTGATAAGGAGGTGTCGGAAAGGGAGGAGGAGCACACAGAGGAAGGAGAGTTGGAGAGGGCGTTGGGGGAGATCCAGGGGGCGTTGGAAGTGTGGAAAGCGGAGAACGGGTTGGGAGCGGGAAACCTGGGCGCAAAAGAACGATTAAGGCAATCCCCGCGCCGGCCAGGAGCAGCGTGCTGATCCCCTCACGAAGGAATCTCCGCATCCCATCCCCCCAGCCTCAAATCCGATGCAGACAGATTGTAAATTGTAAGATGAAGGCGCGGGGATGTCCAGCCTCATCTTTTTTTAACAATAGGACGCATCGCGGAGGGACAGCGATGTTCCCTTACCTGCTTTGATCAAAATGGGGCGGCGCATGGCCGCCAGCGGTTCCCCCGCTTCCTCGAGGGGGCGGCGCGTTATGGCGCGCGGCGATGCGGGGGCTGGACGGTCCGGCGGGCGGTCTTCCAGTCGAGGAAGGAACCGGCCTGCCATGCGCTCGTCTAACGGGGTTGCATCTTCGGAGGATCAGGGGAACCCCCCTGGATCCTGTAAAATGATAGGGGAGAAGGCAACCCGGCCCCGGAGCCATCCGATGGCAGCGCATCCGGATGCCGAGCGCAGCTACCTGGAGAGCGTGGCGGAGCAGTGGGGAACCCTCCGCGCCGGCGACGCTGAAATCCCCCTCACCGATGTCTTATGCTCGAGGCCATCGCCCGCCCCGAACCCCACCCTCTGGAGCGTCGCCCCGAACTCCCGCCCGTGCCCGAGCGGTGGGAGCACATCGGAGGGCCCGCCGGAGGCCCGGAACGCCCTCCCGAACCGCCCCGCCCCGTGCCCCTCGCCCAGGCCCTGAAGGAAGCCCACCACCTGACGCTCCTCGGGGAGCCCGGGGCGGGCAAGACCACCACCCTCCAGTTCGTGGGCCTCTGCTTCGCCCGGCCCGGCTGGGCCCGAGCGCGCCTGGAGCTCGAAG
>NZ_DAOUCJ010000076.1 GCF_034432235.1 Thermoflexus sp.
CTGGGGCGCATCGTCTGGATGTTGTGATTGAGGATGAGGATCTGGCCAAGGCCTTTTTCATTTATGACACGCTGACGCGGCGGGGCTGGGAGGAGCTGATGCGGCGGGTGGGGTGGGCTCCGGACCGGGCGGTGAACATCTACTGGCCTCTCGAGTGCCTCGGCCTTGCCGACACCCTGATGGGTCAACGACTGGGAATCGAAAAATCCAAAGTGCATTCCTGCTATACCCGCATCCAGGATTCCATCCCAACACGACTCCTCTACCTCATCTACCCCTACCGCTTCGCTCCCGGGCCTACGATCTTCCTGAAAAAGGAGGAGACCACGATCCACACGATCCTCCACGAGCTGGGTCACTTCGTGATGGACTCTTTCACAGATTACGCCCGCCCAAGGGCAACTGGCTCCCTGCCCTCTAACCTCCTGAGCCTGGTCGTGGAGCCCTCTTACACCACTCTGGCCTGCCCCGGCTTCAACCACAATCCCAAGGGACACACCTCCCCCTCCTGCGCCTGGAGCGAAGGGTGGGCCTCCTTCCTGGCCGCTGCCCTTCTGGAGGATCCGGATTTCCCTTTCGTGAGCGATGGTAATCTGGAGCATCCGGAGAGATCTTCGGATTTCTCCCATCCCGATCCGGCCCATCCCACGAATGCGGATAGCGAGTGGGCGGTGGCTGCCGCCCTCTGGGATCTCTACGATGACCTCCCGGAGCCCTGGGATCGCCTCGCCGACGGCCTCGACGGCTCAGCCCGCAACGGCATATGGACCCTCGCCACCCAGGCCACCCCTTCGTTCTTCCTCAACCTGCGGATCGTCCTTAGGGAGTCCCCTGAGTTCCTCATCCCCCTCCCCACCCTGGAAGGGGACCGGGATGGTGTAGAGGCCTTCTGGGCGGCCTGGAAGGCCCAGCGGCCGGAGACCGTGTGTGAGGCGGGGCGGATCCTCACCGCCCACTTCATCCCCCACGGACCCTACCCGCTGACCGTCCACGCCGCCCCTCCCACCGGCGGAACGGTCTCCGTGGAGGCCGACCGGAAATGCGAGGATGGGACATATCCGGAAGGCGAAACGGTGCGCCTGCGGGCCCAACCGAATCCAGGCTGGACCTTTGCCGGCTGGATCGGAGCGGAAGCCACAGATCCTGACGGCGCCGCCGTGGTCTCCATGACCCAACCCCGGGTCATCACCGCCACCTTCCAGCCCCTCCCCACGCCCACCCCTTCTCCCACACCCTCGCCATCCCCCACGCCCCCTCCCGCCGGCCTTGTGCGGGTGACCGAACTGCGCTTCACCCACGACGCCTCTTACTCCATGCCCCCTCCTCAAGTTTCCGGAGGCGGTTTCTCCCTGGTCGAGGTCAACCCCCACTATTTCGAGCTGGGATCCTGCGCCCTCGGCCGCACCTGCGTGCTCTATCGGTATCAGCGGGCCGATCCCATCTCCTCCACCCCCACCGTGGATCTCTACCTCCGCTGGTCCTGGAACCCGGCCACCATCTCCGACCTGGGCGCTCAGGAGCCGTGGGTGAAGATCATGGCCTTTGGAGGACAATGGGACCCAACTCTGGGCCGCTTCGACATTGATCCCGCTTTCCAGGGGGTGATCTCCGGAACGGTGACCGCCTGGGGTTGGGGCGCCACCACCCGCGTGGATGATCGATACCGGCGGATCATCCTCGAGCTCAACCAGGGAATCGGCCAGGGAGTGGAGCGCTGCGCCGAGTGGGGCGGGCTCGCCGATCAGGCCATTCCGGTGATTTGCCCGGTCTACGGAACCGTGATCGAAGGCACCTACGCGGGGGCCTTCTCATGGGGACAATCCGTCACCGTTTGGGGGAAGGTGCGGGTGGGAACCGATAACCCGGCCCCCGTCGAGGCCGCGGCTTCCATCCGCATCGCCTACCACTCCTCCTCTCCACCCATCCCGCCTCCCACACCGACTCCATGAGGGGGGAGCCCTGTGCCGCCGCCAGACGGATTCCTGCCGGCCAGGCGCTGTGGACCCGACCGCGGATTGGCGTCCATCCATTCGTGATCCCCATCCACGGGCTGCCCTGGCTCCAGAAGACGGGGATCCCCCACCGGTTGAAAGGCCCAGCCGGGCCCTGGCTTGCCGTCCGTATGTTTTAAAGATAAACTCCAGGCGACAGAACAAGGGGAGGGCGCGGACGGCCGCGTCCTCCCCCTCTTCCCTTCGAGGCGCCAGGATGGGAACCGGATGGAATCCAGACCTTTCCGCGTA
>NZ_DAOUCJ010000077.1 GCF_034432235.1 Thermoflexus sp.
CCGAATCTGGGAGGTCCTCGGGGAGAACAGCCGGCAGATTGCGGCATTGACGGATCGGATGGAGAAGGTGGAGGCGCAGATTGCGGCGCTGACGGATCGGATGGAGGAGGTGGAGGCGCAGATTGCGGCGCTGACGGATCGGATGGAGAAGGTGGAGGCGCAGATTGCGGCATTGACGGAGGAGATGCGAGAGCTGCGGCGGGTGGTGGGTCGGATAGAGGAGCGATGGGGGCTGGTGCACGAAAACATGGCTGAGGATCTCATGCCCCGGTTTCTGGCCCAGACAGGCCGTCGGGTACGGCGGAGCGCTATGGTGCAGTTCGATGGGGAGGCCGATCTCGTCCTGGAGGTGGAGGAAGCGGATGGCCGTCGGATCACCCTGATTGTGGAAGTAAAGGGGCGGGTCTGGGGTCGTCGACCATTCGAGCAGGCGCTGGAGAGGATCAGGGACCCTGGTTTCCGGAGCTGGCTGCAGCGGGAAGGGTTCCCGGAGCCGGTGGTTCCCGCGGTTTTCGGACTGGCGGTATATGCAGGGGCAGATGCGATCGCTGGAGATCTGGGGGTGGGGTTATACGAGGCGCGGCGAGGAGAAGTGGTTCCTCCCCGGGCAACCGCTGCTCCGTGGGGATGGGCGTCCTCATCGGGATAACGAAGGCGCATCGGCCGGATGCCGAACATCCCATCGATCGGAAAGGACGGAGCGGGCGACGCAGCCGCCCGCTCCGCTTTTTTATCCCCCGCGGCCCGGCGATCGTCTCAGCGAAGGCGCCGCGCGCTCAATAGGCCCCTCGCTTCCGGATCACCGCCGGGATCGTCTGGGCCAGGATCGCAAGATCCAGCCACAGGCTGTAGTTGCGGATGTAGAAAAGATCCAGCCTCACCCGCTCGCTGTAGGGGAGATCCGCCCGCCCGGAGACCTGCCAGAGGCCGGTGATGCCCGGCTTCACGGTGAGCAGATTCAACGCCCAGCGCCCATAACGGGAGATCTCTTCCGGGCTCAGCATCCGTGGCCCTACGAGGCTCATCTCGCCCCGCAGCACGTTAAAGAGCTGCGGAAGCTCGTCCAGGCTCCAGCGTCGCAGGAATCGCCCCACCCGGGTCACCCGCGGATCGTCTCGCAGCTTATAGTTTTGCTCAAAGGCCTTTTTCAACTCAGGGTTCTGCTCCAGAAGGAGCTCCGCATTGACCACCATGGTGCGGAACTTAAACGCATAAAAGGGTTTCCCTCCCAATCCCACCACCCGCCGTCGATACAGCACGGGTCCGGGCGAATCCAGCTTGATCGCCAGTGCGATCAGTATGAGGAGCGGCGTCAGAAGGATCAGCGCAATGGCTGCCAGCGTGTAATCCATCGCGGCCTTAAGGAGTTGTTCCATCGGAGAGAGCCGGAGCCGTCTCCAGTAGAGCAGGGGAACCCCCATCACCTCCCGAACCTCTGTTCCAGTAGCCAGAAGCTCATAGAGGCCCGAGGAAAGCCGCAGATTCACCTGAGGATGGAAAGCGAAGGTGCGGAAAAGTTCAACCAGGGCTTCCCGGGGGAGGGCGCTGGCCGAAACGATGACTTCCCGAACCCCGAACTGTTCGATCAGCCGGGGAAGGTCCGTCAGAGTGCCCAGAACGGGCAGGCCGGGCAGCAGCTCTTTCCCCCGAGGAAGATGGGGGTCCAGGATGCCCAGGAGGATCATCCCGGAGATCGGGGAAGAACGAATTTGTTCCGCCACCATGCGGGCTTCTTCATCCGCGCCCACGATCAGGGCAGGCACCATGAATTTCCCCCGGGCCCGGAGGGCATAGACCGCCCGACGGGCCAGGAAGCGGGCGAGCCCCACCATTCCGATGGAGAGGCTCCAGGAGAGCAACAGCCACCCCCGTGCGATCACCAGGGCGGGCTCCATGAAGCTGGCTACGATGGCCGCCATCATCCCCAGGCTGGCCGCCTGGATCACCCGCATGTATTCCGAGGTCCCGTGGAAGAGATGATCCGGCGCATAGAGCCGATGGGAAGCGAAGATCAGCAGCCACACCGGGATCAGAGCAGCCATCAGCAGGCCGTAGTAGCGAACCGGCGGGCTCTCGGGCTGGTAGAAGACAGGCAGGCGGGATTCGAATCGGATCAGATAAGACAGGGAGAACGCGATCAGCAACGCGAGGGTATCCAGGATGACTAACCCCGCGCGGAGGGTCAGCCATTCGGTTTCCTGCGCCCGCGCTCTGGCTTCCGGGCCAATCCATTCAGAGGGCAGGGCTTCGTTTCGCATGTCCGCACTCCTTCCTATCTAAACCGATCGAGCCGGAGAGGTCCTGCGCTGGAAAACCGGTGCGTCACGGCATGAAAAATCGGGCTGGATTTTCGCCCTCTTCGGCCATGCGTTTCTGGATCTCCTCAGCCGCCCGCCGCGCATGGCGGGTGAGAGATTCCCCATTGGTCAGGGCTGGGTAGATCTGGGTCAGGTTGACCAGGAAGAGGCCCCTAAGGGGTGGGGCCAGCGGTGGAATACGTCTCCACTGGCCTTGATGGAACAGCGGCTCCACATAGCGCTCCCGATGGACCCGGGCATGCCGGATCCATTCCGGTCGGAACGTGGGGAACATCCGCTGGAGGTGTTCCAGCCATGCCTCCAGGATCTCCGAGTCGCTCCGTTGAAGCCACGGGGAATCCCAGGCCACGTATTTGGGCAGGTAGATCAGGTGATAGCCGCCCACATCGGCCGGATCAATGTAATGGGTGGTCTCGATCACGCCGGTGAAAGGCACGGACTCATCGGTGATGTAAATGGTCCAGTAATCCGTTAGCGGCCGATCCAGGGCCAGGAGGACGCACACCACGCCCAGATATCGCCAGGAGCGAAGGTCCTCCACCCACGGCTCCTCGATCCCGGGGAGCAGGCGCGGGACCAGCGGGGGGTGCAGGGTGATCGCAGCGGCCTCGCATGGCTCCGTGATCCCATCGACCCGGACTCCCGCCACACGGCGGTTTGAGACCACAACTTCCTGGACCGGGGAGCGGAGTCGGATCTCGCCCCCCGCAGCCTCGATCGCCTGAGCCATCGCCCGGATCAGCGTCATATGGCCCCCGACCAGATAGCCCGCCATCTCTCGCTGCGAGACCCCACTACGGGTAGAGCGGGTTCGGATCAGGCGCGCCCAGATATAGGTGGCGGGGAGATCCTCGAAGCGGCCATCGAATTTGGCCCGGAGCATCGGCCGCCAGAGGTGGTGAAATGCGCGTCGTCCTCCCCAGCGGGTCAACCACTCCTCGACGCTGATCTCCTCCAGACGATGCCAGTCGCGATGGAAATAGGCGGCCAGGATCGTCAGGCCCAGGCGCGCGCGATCTATTGCGCGCAGGAGCGGGAAGGCCATGAAATCCCGCAGCGTCGTCATCGGATACAGGCGACCTTCATGGAAAAACGCCGAGCCTGTAGCCCGGAAGCGGAGCCGATCCGCGATCCCCAGCTCTGCGGCCAGCTCCTGCATATGGGTATCGCTGGAGAGGATCGTGTGATAGAAACGATCGATCTCCACATCGCCCAGTCGGATGGTCCCGGCCAGGCCACCGATCTGATCGCTGGCTTCATACAGAACCACCGAATGCCCGGCCCGGCTCAAAAAATACCCCAGGCTCACGCCGACAATCCCGCCGCCGATCACTGCAACACGCATCGCATCCTTTTTCCTCTCCCTCCAGTTGGTTTCATGCCCGATGGGGAATGGGCGATCACATTGCACGCCCGTTGTCCTCATCTTTATGCGCTCCGGGCGATCAGGCTAACCCCCAGGGCGATCAGCAGAACTCCAGCGATCCGAATCGGGTTCAGGGCCTCACCGAACACAAGATAAGAGGCCAGGAGGATCAGCACGTAGTTCAAGCCAGCGAAAGGATAGGCAACGCTTAAATCCAGCCGCGATAGCGCCGTCAGCCAGAACAGGCTGCCGCCCAGATACAGGCTCATCCCGACGACCACCCACGGGTTGGCGATCAGCTGCAGGATCAGATCAGGGAACCCGTGCAGACTCAAGGTCACCGGCCCGATCACCCGCATGCCCTGCTTCAGAAGGATCTGGCCCACAACGGCGCAAACGATGCTGACCAGCAGATAAGCCAGCGCCCCTTTCATACGGAAGCCTCCGATCTGGAAGAGATCCGCCCGGAGGATAAGGGATATCGGATGATCTCCGATTGCGTGCTCAGAGCGGCCAGGATCTCCATTGGGTTCTTACCTGGATGGGAAGTGGGAAGGAATCGGGGCGGGCCGACCGGAGCGGATCAGACGGGCCATCAACCGCAGGTGGTCCAGGATGGTGCGCAGGATTTTCATCTTGGAGCGCCCGAAGCGGCGGACGCGCAAAGTGGTGGGATATTCCGCTACACGGAACCCCGCGCGGATCGCCCTGGCCATGATCTCGGCTACCGCCACATAACCATTCGATTCAACGGACATCGCCTCTACGACCTGACGCCGATAGGCGCGGAACAACGCCGTATAGGTGCGGACCGGTGACCGGAGGATGAGCCGGTAAAGGAAGGAGGCGCCGAAGCTGAAAACCTGCCGCCATGGGGGCACCCCCTCGATCCCGCCGCCTGGATGATAGGGCGAGGCAGTGACCAGATCCACATCCTCTCGCAGATATTGAAGAAGGCGAGGGATTTCCGCGAAGGGATAGGTTCCATCGCTGTCCGTGGTGATAACGATCTCTCCCCGGGCGGCATGGAACCCGGTTCGCAAGGCTGCCCCCAGGCCAAGGTTGCGGGGGTGAGCCAGGATGCGGACGAAGGGTGAATCCGCGAAGACTACCTGCAGGAGAGCTCCGGTGCCATCCGTGCTCCCATCATCCACAAAGATGACCTCCACGCCGCCATCGGCCATCAGCTGCTCGATGACGGGCTGGAGCGCCTCCCGCAGCTGGGGGATGCCTTCCGCTTCGTTGTAACATGGGATGAGCAGCGTATATCGGATCGTGTCGAACAAGAGCGTATCCCTCCGCATTCGGATAGAGGGAAATCAACCGCTCACGGGCGGTGGGAAAGCCGGGGCGATTGAGTGGCCTGCATGATCTCCCGACGCAAGGACTCCCATCGTTCCAGCTCGGCCAGCAAGGATCGCAGGCAGAGCCCCTCCTCATCCTCGCCTTCTTTTATAAGACGAGCGATCTCCAGGCGGATCGCCCGCAATCTCTCCTCAATCCATTGATGATCCATTCTTGCCCTCCATCTCCATCACAGCGATTGGGAAACATCCATATCCATCTCCCAGCCATTCGGGGATTCGCTAAGCCGGGGTCCTCCACATCATCTCGATTTCCTGAAGCTGTTTCGTTCCATCGAATCGGCCCAGGCCCGGCTCGCGCTGAACCCGTAGTCCTCCGTGGGGCACCAGGACGGCCGGACAGTCGATGTGGCGGATCCAGTAAAGGCCCGCAGGAAGCGCGTTGTAAAGCGGGAGGTCCGGGAGGGGCTCATCGAAAGCCAGTCGGATCATGTAATACGGCATGTTACAGCCTGCCCGAGTATAGAAATACGTGGTGGTGAAGAAGCGCCCCGCGTTGATCTCCGTCGGGAAGAGGTTCCCGTGCTCATCTTCCATCAGATCCACACTGAACACCCCCGTGGCCTGTGGATCTACAGCCTGCACGCATCGAGCGGCCACTTCGTTTACCCGCTCGTCATGCACTGTCACCGTCACCGCGCTGGTGCCGGTGCGGCCGGAGGGTGCCAGATGGGGATAGATGTATTCGATCCGCTGACGCCCCTGGGAGACGATGAGCTTTCCATCTTTCCAGAGGGATTGCCAGGCGAACTCCCGACCCGAGAAATACGGCTGGGCGATGAACGCCCAGTTCACCCCGCGGGATCGCCAGTAAGCGACCCAGTGGATCCCGGTCTCGATCCGCTCCACCAGGGTGGCCCCTCGAGCCCCCGCGCCTTCCCGCGCCCGAAGCCATAGAGGAAGCCCGATGATCTCCACGGCCCGCTCCAGATCCTCAGGGGTCTCAATAGGCACTGTGGGGAAGGTGTGAATCCCGGCCTCCCGCCAGCGCTCTGCCGAAGCCTGCTTGTCCTGCAGCAGCCGGATCGTTTCCTTTCGAGGAAGGAACACCCGGGCCGGAAACCGTTCCCGGTTTTCCGAGAGGACCCGGACCTCCACATCCGGCTGGGCGTGGATGAGATCGATCCGCTCCCGTTCCACGATCTCGGCGACGGCATCCAGATACTCGGGGTGATCGACCGGCGGCACCAGATAGACGCGGTCCGCCGGCACCCATTCCAGATGAAAAGGGTTCATATCGGTTCCGACGATATACAACGGCTCTGGGGCCTCACGCCATGATCGGATCACATTGATGCCCGGCGGGCCGCCCGCACCCAGAAGCAAGATGCGCTTCACGGAGGATTCCCGGATCATTGGAGCCATCCTTCGTAGGAAGTTGGGATGTCGATCACCCAGGTCTGATGAGAGGCGACCGCTTCGACCAGCACATCGGCCAGCATATCGGCGGTGTGGACGGTGATCCCACGCGCCCCGAAGGCCGTGGCGAGGGCCGGAAGATCCGGGTTCCCCAGGGTGGTTCCCACCGCTTCTCCGAAGCGGGCGACTTGCATTCGGCGGATCAACCCCAGCGCGTTGTCCCGGAGAACCAGGGCGACCACCGGGAGGCCATGACGCACGCTGGTCTCCAGTTCCTGGACGTTCATCAGAAAGCCGCCATCGCCGCTCACCGCCACCACCGGATCTTCCGGTCGGGCCAGTCGGGCCCCCAGGGCCGCCGGGAGGGCAAACCCCATCGCGGAGAGCCCATTGGAGAACAGGATCTGCTGGCGACTCCGGATCGGGTAGGTGAGGCCCATGGCGTACTTGTTCAGTCCCACGTCAACCGTAAGCACAGCGTGGTCCGGGAGGACCTGGGCCAGCGTCCGGGTGATGGCGGCCGGGGAGAGCGGCGCGGATTCCAGCTGAGGCTGTTGGAGAGGACGTTGCATCGCCTCCCGGACCGCGGAAACCTCCAGCCAGGGCCGGCGTCCGGAGGTGGCCATCGCCGTCAGGTCCTCCAGGATCGCGGCCACGTCCCCCGCGAGGGTGAGATCCGCGTGCAGGAGATGGCTTTCGGATTCGAAGACGCTATCTATACATATGACCCGCTTGTGATTCCCCACCATCCAGAGGCTGGGCTTCACGCCCTCCACCTCATCGTAGCCGATGGTGAGGATCAAATCACAGGCTGTGAACAATCCCATCAACTCCCCCCGGGCATGCCGGCTGATCACCCCCAGGCAAAGGGGATGATCCTCCGGCAATGCCCCCTTGCCCATGTAGGTGGTCAGGGTAGGGATCTGATAAGCTTCTACAAAGCGGCGCAGGGAATCCAGCGCCCGGGCGCGTATTGGAAGATTGCCAACCAGGAGGATGGGGGCCTGGGCTTCCTGCAACCACATGGCGGCCTGTTGCAGAGCCCGAGGATCGGGACGGGCATGCAGTGCCGAGGGACGTCCGGGGAGTTCCCCGCCCAGATTGAAAAGAAAGCATTCGCGCTCCAGAACGTTCACTGGGAGGCTGAGATGAACGGGCCCCGGCCGTTCGGATCGGGCGACCTGGAAAGCATACTGCAGCGCAGCGGGGATGAGCTCCGGATCCCGGATCACCGCGCTCCACTTCGTGATCGGCTGAAAAAAGGCGGCGAGATCCACATATTGATGGACGCCCGGCCGCATCTGGTCTGTGGGCACCTGATCGGATAGCGCCACCACAGGGGAGCGATCCAGCATCGCGTTGGCCAGGCCGGTGGCGAGGTTGGTCGCTCCAGGGCCCAGGGTGGAAAAGCAGACGCCCGGGCGGCGTGCCAGTCGACCGTAGGCATCTGCCATAAACGCGGCGGCCTGCTCATGGCGCACGGTGAGGAAACGGATCGAGCTCCCCCGCAAGGCTTCGAAGAACGCCACCTCATCCCCGGGCAGGCCGAAGATCACCGAGACGCCCTGTTGCTGCAGGCTTTCGACCAGAAGGGCCGCTCCGTTCATAAGATCTGCTCCTTGTCTTTATCAGGATGGCAGGGGGATTCGCCCCATGGCCTCCTGCACAAGTCGGCCGATGGTTTCCGACCTTCGATAATGTTGTCCGAAGCGGGGCGGCGATTGCCCCAGGATCGCGGCGATCCGCTCCGCCGCGTGGCCGTCGCCGAACAGGGGTGGCCGTGGCCCGGCCGGTCGGAAGAACTGCCACCCCTCCAGGATCCGGCGAGGATCCGTGCCGACCAGGCGGTTCCACCCCACCTCCACGGTCTCCATCAGCTCCGTTTCCTCCCGCAGGGTGAGACAGGGAACGCCCAGGAAATAGGCTTCCCGCTGCACCCCTCCCGAATCGGTGAGGATCATCCGGGCGTGGGCCTCCAGGGCCAGCATGTCCAGGTAGCCCACCGGTTCGAGCATTCGAATATGCGGCCCCGCCTGCAGGCCGTAACGGGCGATGGCCTGGCGGGTTCGAGGGTGGACAGGGAAGAGGATGGGCTCCGGGATCGCATTTAGCCCGGAGAGGATCCCGGCCAGGCGCTGCGGATTATCCGTGTTGCCGGCTCGATGGACAGTGACCAGCAGGTAGCTCCGGGGCTCTACATGCAGTCGCCCCAGCAGATCCAAAGCGCGTTCCATGGCCCGGGGAAGATAAATGCGCACGGCATCCAGCATGACATCTCCCACAAAGAAAACCCCCTCCGTGATCCCCTCGCGGGCCAGATGCTTCACCGCGCGGCGGGTGATGCAGAAGTGAAGATCCGCCAGCCGATCGGCCACCAGCCGGTTGATTTCCTCCGGCATGAACTTGTTGAAGCTGCGTTCGCCCGCCTCGATGTGGACCAGGGGGATGTGCAATTTGGCTGCCGCCAGCGCCCCAGCCAGGGTCGAATTGGTGTCCCCACGCACGATCACCAGATCGGGCCGTTCCCGGAGCAGGACTTCCTCCAGACGGGCCATCATCTCGCCGGTTTGACGCCCATGGGGGCCAGAGCCCACCCCCAGGTGGTAATCCGGAGCGGGCAGGTTCAGGTCCTCGAAAAAAACGCGGGACATCGCGTCGTCATAGTGCTGGCCCGTATGGACCAGCACCTCGCGGTGTTCTCGACGCAGGGCGAAGCTGACCGGCGCGGCCTGGATGAATTCGGGACGGGCGCCGACGACGGATACGATCTTCATGGGTTCGCTCCGGCAGGGGTGGGGATCCGGTGCGGGCGAAGGACGGGAGCCGGGCTGTTATAAAGCAGCAGGCGGATGCGTTCCGCCAGCTGGATCGCCCGGAGGCCGTCCATGGCGGAAACTGTGGGGGCCTGACCGCTTCGGACGCAATCCACAAAGTGCTGGAGCTCCAGCGCGAGGGGCTCGGCCATCGGGATCCCGATCCGCTCCATCCATCCTTCCTGGCGATATTTCACCGGCTGGCCGTCGTTGGTGAAGCTGGGGATCGTGTAGCGGTAGACGGTAATCCCCTTGTTCAGGAGGTCCGCCTCGATATAGGCCTCGGCGGCCGTGATCTCGATGGCGCGGATCTTCTGTTCGGTGACACGGGAGGCGAACAGGGTGGCGACCTCTCCCCCCGGGAACTCCATCGTCAGCACCGCGTAATCCACCGCGTCGGAGAAAACCGGACGTCCGACCGGATAGATTCGGGCGGGGGCTGAGCCGATCAGGTCGATCGCCAGGTCCAGATCGTGGATCATAAGATCCAGGATCACATCGGCGTCCTGGTTGCTGACCGCATAGGGGCTCAGGCGGCGGAAGATCAGGCTGATGGGGTGCATGGTTTCGAGGATGGCCTTGAGCTCGATGTAGACCGGGTTGAATCGCTCAATATGGCCAACCTGCACCAGGACACCCCGGCGTCGAGCGGCTTCGCAGATGGCCATCGCTTCCACTGTGGAGGTGGCCATCGGCTTCTCGATCAGGACCGCCACACCCCGTTCGATGAGCTCCAGGGCGATCTCCGCATGGGTAGGGGTTGGGGTGGCGATGATCGCAGCCTCTATATGGGCTGCCAGATCCTGTAGGGTGGGGAAGGCGGTGGTCTCATAGCGGGCAGCAACCTCCAGCGCCCGTTCCCGACACTGGTCATAGATGCCCACCAGCTCGACGCCCCACAGGGACTGGAGCACGCGGCAATGGCGTTCCCCCATGGAACCGACGCCTACAACTCCAGCTCGCACGGCTTTCATCTCATCCCCCTGACAGGTCCTCGATGGCGGCGTTCACGGCTTCGACCACATAGCGGGTCTCCTCATCCTGAAGGGCTGGGTGGATGGGGAGGGATAGAACCTCGCGCGCCGCAGCTTCCGCCGCCGGGAGGAAATCGTTGTAACCCAGCCGCTGGTAAAGCGGCTGACGGTAAACCGGGATGGGGTAATGGATCCCGGTCTCAACCCCGGCCTCTTTCAGACGCTTGCGGATCGCATCCCGCATCCCGGGGGCGAGGCGCACGGTGTAAAGGTGGTAGACCGGCGTGCTGTTCGGGGTGGTCTCCACAGGATTTACCCCGCGGAGGTGCTGATCGTAGAACGCCGCGATGGCGCGGCGGCGGGCGTTCCAGGCCTCTATGTGCTCCAGCTGGCCGATCCCCAGAACAGCCTGGAGCTCCGTCATCCGGAAGTTCAGGCCCAGGATCTCGTGCACATACTTGGCCGACTGGCCGTGATCCCGCAGCATGCGGAGGCGACGGGCCAGTTGAGGATCATGCGTGGTGATCATCCCGCCTTCGCCGGTGGTGATGTTTTTGGTAGCGTAAAAGGAGAAGCATCCGATGCCGAAGGAGCCCACCGGCCGCCCCCGATACAGCGCGCCGGGCGCATGGGCGGCATCTTCGATCAGGGCGAGGCCATAGCGGGCCGCCAGCTCGGTGAAGACCTCCATATCGCAGGGGTTCCCGTAAAGATGCACCAGGACGATCGCCCGGGTCCGGGGCGTGATCCGCCGCTCCACCTCCTCGGGATCCAGGTTCAATGTGGAGGGCTGGATATCGGCGAAGACCGGCCGGGCGCCCAGGAACAGGATCGTGTTAGAGGTGGCGGCAAAGGTGAAGGGCGTGGTGATCACTTCATCCTCCGGGCCGATCCCCAGGGCCATCAGGGTCAGAAGCAGGGCGGCGGTTCCGTTCGATACAGCGATTGCGAATGGAACCTCCACCCACTCGGCGAACCGCTCTTCGAATTCCAGCACCCGCAACCCCTGAGCCAGCTGCCCGGAGTCCAGCACCTCCAGGAGAGCCTGTCGGGTCGCTTCGTCAAACAACGGGCGAGCCATCGGGATTTTCACGGTTGCGCTCGGGGATGCGGGGATGATTCGATCGGCAAGTCCGGCCGATAACACGGTCATTTCGCCCCTGGGCCTCGCGTTTCTGGCTTTCACTGTAAGCGGGGCGGGTTGGGAGGCCGTAAGCAGGGGGTTAGAAGGCGGTAATCCGTGGGTTTCAGGGGATGAGGCCATCGGGGGGAAGGGGAGGCAATCGAGGGAAGGGGCCATGAAACCATGGGCAGGCCCTCCGGCCTCATGGATCATCCAATCTCCCGGATTGGTTCTCCCGTTTTCTAACCCGCCCCTCTCCCGCCTCTAACCCGGAGAAGATGCAATGGAGGCGGAGGGAAGGCGATGAACATCCTGATGGTGCTCCCTTATCCGCCCTCCCGCATCCGGATCCGACCCTTCGGGTTCCTGCAGGCGCTGGCCCGACGGGGGCATCGGATCCGTGTGCTGGCGGTGCAACCCCCTGAAGATCGCGACGCGGATCTGGAGGCGCTGCGGCGCGTGGGGGTGGAGATCCAATGTTTTCCCCTTTCACGAGGAAGAACCCTCTGGAATGCAGGGCGAGCCTGGATGCACGGCCATCCCCTGCAGGCGGGCTATGCCGATCACCCCAGGCTGCGGCAGGCCCTGCATCGATCCCTCCAGGAGTCGTGGGACGTGGTGCATGTCGAGCACCTCCGGGGCGCCGGGTTCGCCCGGGAGGTTCCGGCGGACCGCCTGGTGTTCGATGCGGTGGACAGCATCACCCGTCTCTTCGAGCAGGCGCAAACCCAAGCACCGGGATGCCTGACCCGGTGGCTGGCGCGGCTGGAGCTGGCCCGAACCCGGCGGTTGGAAGCCCGGTGGCTCTCGACGTTCCCCCGTATTCTGGTGACCTCGAGGGAAGATGCGGCAGCCCTGCGCCGCCTGGCTCCCGATGGCCGGGCGTCGCTGACCGTCATCCCCAATGGAGTGGACCTGGCGTTTTTCCAACCGTGGCCGGTTCCACGAGACCCCGCCACTCTGATCTTTACAGGGAAGATGAGCTACCACGCCAACGTGGCGGCAGCCCTGGATCTGGTTCGGGAGATCATGCCACGGATCTGGGCGCAACGGCCGGAAGTCCGGCTGTGGATTGTCGGGCGGAACCCTCCCTCCCGCCTGCGTCGGGCGGCGCGGGATCCACGGGTGGAGATCCTCGGGACCGTTCCGGATCTGCGTCCGTATCTGGCGCGGGCCACCCTGGCGGTGTGCCCGATGCGATATGCGGTGGGAATTCAGAACAAGGTCCTTGAAGCGATGGCCATGAGGACCCCCGTTGTTGCCACTCTGCCGGTGCTGGGGGGCCTTCAGGCCGTTCCGGGTCGGGATCTGATGGTGGCCGACAGCGGCGAGGCCTTCGCGGAGGCCGTA
Organism: Thermoflexus sp.; assembly: GCF_034432235.1. NCBI lineage: Bacteria > Bacillati > Chloroflexota > Thermoflexia > Thermoflexales > Thermoflexaceae > Thermoflexus > Thermoflexus sp. The sequence continues at coordinate 12,668 of NZ_DAOUCJ010000077.1, forward strand.
TTCCGCCTGCTGGACAGCCCGATGGAGCGGGCGGCCCTGGGGGCCGCGGGGCGAGCCTACGTGGAGGCCCATCACCGCTGGGAGACACTGGTGGAGCGGCTGGAGGACGTTTATTCCAGCCAGCCCCTCTGATCCTGCGTCCCTTCAGCTCATGGGGTCACCATGATCACCCCTTTCATCCTCTGGGCGTGGAAATCGCACTGATAGCGATACTCACCGGGACGGGTGAATGTGAAGGAGATCTGCTGGCCCGGCCGCAGGGGTGGGCTCTGCCAGTCCGCCCCGCTGAGGAAGTGCACATTTCAATAAGGCGAATGGATCGGCCACGCGCCGGCCCGCGGGGCCGCTGGACAGATCCGCCAGGCCTTTCCTCCGCGCGGCCGGGCCCGGAGGCAGGCCCCCTGCACCCCAGGGTTGAAACGAGCGCACGTCCAGTTGATAGAGAGCGCGGCGCCTCCTTTCTCCGGGAAGACGGGTAAGCATCGCTGATGCCCCGCTGCGCGTCGTTCATGACGCGCTTTTCCGGGCGAGCCGTCGCCGCACCATCGTGAGCAGCTGACGAGCCGGCGGGCGAAACTGTCGGACCTCATCCCCCAGCTCATGGACGGTGGCGGCCAGGGCGATGCTATGCCGGATGTAGTCCTGCATCAGATCCACCAGCATCCGCTGCCGGGTTCGGAGTCCCCGGGCCTCGGTTTCCCCCCAGATCTCCCCCGCCACGACCTCCTCCGCATCCGATACCAGGATCAACCATCGGGCAGCGGAGGCCGGGGCGATCCGGTAGCGATGGAGCTCCCCCCGGCATCCCTCGCATACGGAGGCACAGGCCGCCAGGCACAGCGTGGTGATCCGCACCCCCCGGGCTTCCGCGCGGGCCAGAGGCATCGCGAGGGCGCTCGCCTCCGGCGGCCACAGGGCGACCCAGATCGTGCGCGTGGCCCGATCCAGGATCGCCCGGGCATGATCCAGGAGCGTGGCATATCCAGAGAGGTTCCAGACCGGCTCCGGCTCCGGCGCAGGGCCGAGGGCCTCCAGCGCCCTCCGCGCCGCAGCAAGGGTCTCCTCGAAGCGGCGATCCAGGCGCTTGAGGAACTCCCCTGGCGGCGTCGGAGCATAACGAGTGCCCTCCGGCGTCTCCACCCGTATCACAGCGCCTCGCTCTTCCAGGCGCTGGAGCACCGGGTAGATATTCGGCCGGGGGATCCCCGAGCGTTTGGCCAGCTCATAGCCGGTCAGGGGATGCGCCTGCAGAAGGGTCACATAGGCCCGGGCCTCGTATTCGCTGAACCCCAGCTGTTGCAGCAACTCGATGACGTCTGCCATGCCGCTTCCTTTTCCAGAAGCTCTTCACCGGGAAGCGCCCACGCGCATCCCGTGCCGGTAGACCAGCTCCCCGCCCAGGAAGTTGCCGAGGAGCAGGAGCCCGACGCCCAGGGCGGCGAGGAGGAGGGGGAGGATGGGCGTGCGCGCCGATCCGGGGTCGAGGGCTCGCAACCCGGCGCTTATGGCGAAGCACCCGGTCGCGCCGGCCTGGGCGAGCAGATGTCGCCATCCCAGCTGACGCTTCCAGGAGCCGGGGACGGTGGGCAGGAAGTCCAGCAGGCCGGTGAAAATGGCCAGGGCTGCCATCCCCAGCCCCAGCAGGATGTCATAGAAAGCGGCGCGGACCAGCGTGGGATCCGGCCGGATCCAGGAGAGGAGATCGAACAGGAGGGCGGCCGGCCACAGCCCTGCCGGGAAGTGGACCACCAGCGCATGGGTCGGGTGCCCGATGGGCTTGCCCTGAAGCACCTCCCGCAGCGTCCAGCCGCCTCCGATGAACTGCCGGCTCTGTCCCACGCCCAGCCTCCGTATCCCTTAACGCCCCTGAGCGCCCGGGGTCCAGACACGACTGCGGACCTCCCCGCGCAGGACCTTTTCCATGGTCTCCGTCATATTTCGCCAGACCTGCTCGACGGAGAGGCCCTCGGCCTTCGCCGCCTCCACCAGGTGCTGCATCGTGATGTGGCGCGGATCCCCGTGCCCGGCATCCGGCTCCATACAACCGCACGAGAGACACATGGCGGGCCTCCTTTAGAAGTTATACAAGCAACTACTATTGTAGATGGGAATGGCGATACTGTCAAATCTGGGGAAGGCGAGGTGAAGGATGCTGGTGGAGGGAGATCCGCGTCCCATGGACGTCTGACGCCGGTCTGGTGTATTTTCACTCGCTGTCGAATAAACTGAGAGGAGCATGGATTCCTTCAGAAGGCTGGTCATGAAGAGGGGGGTCATGATCAAAGTGAAGCGTGTCTACGATCCGGTGGAGCCCGATGATGGGCAGCGGTTCCTGGTCGAGCGGCTGTGGCCCCGGGGGATCCGCAAGGAGGCCCTGCAAATGAAGGGCTGGCTGAAGGACGTGGCCCCCAGCGATGGGCTGCGGCGGTGGTTCGGCCACGATCCGAGGAAGTGGGAGGAGTTCCGGCGGCGCTACTTCGCGGAGCTCGAAGCCCATCCCGAGGCCTGGCAGCCGTTGCTGGAAGCCGCCCGCGCCGGCAACATCACCCTGCTCTTCAGCGCCCGGGACACCTCCCACAACAACGCGGTGGCCCTCCGGGAGTTCCTGGAGGAGAAGTTGAAAGAGCCCCAAGATCCTTCGCTCCAGGCCTCAGGCCTATAACGCCCTCGCTCGCTTGAGCTGACCCGCGAGCGCTATTTGCCCCTTACGGGCGGCGAGGGGAGGATCAAGCGCACCGCCCGTTCGTAGAACAGATAATCCCATGCCCAGCCGGAGAGCACCACCAGCCGGTTCCGCATCCCGATGAGGCGAACGAGATGAACCCCCAGCCAGAGCAGCCATGCGGGGAAGCCGGTGAAGGAGCGCCCGAAGACATGGGCGACAGCGGCGTTCCGCCCGATGGTGACCAGCGTTCCGGGATCCCGATACCGGAAGGGTTGGGGCGGGCGGCCTTCCAGGACGCGCAGGATGTTCCGCGCGGCGAGCGCCCCCTGCTGGATGGCCACCGGGGCGACCATGGGCAGCCTCCCCGCTCCTTCTGGAAACGCCAGATCTCCCACCCCATAGATCTCCGGCCAACCGGGCACCTGCAGGGTGGAAGAGATCCGCACCCGTCCCCCCGGCCCCAGGGGAAGCCCCAGGGTCTCGCCGAGGGGATTGCCTTTTACCCCCGCGGTCCACACCACGGTCCCAGTCTCGATCGAGGCTCCATCCTTCAACCGCACGCGCCCCGGCTCCACGGCTTCCACAAGGGCCCGCAGGCGAACGTCCACCCCGAGGCGTCGAAGGCGAGCGGCCGCATAGGCGCGTAACGGATCCGGAAGGCCGGGCAGCAGACCTTCCATCGCTTCCAGGAGGACCACCTGGATCTCCCGGAAATCCAGGGTCGGGAAATCCCTCCGGAGGGGGCGGGCGATGAGCTCCGCCAGGGCACCGGCGAACTCCACCCCGGTCGGCCCGCCGCCGACGATGGTGAATGGGAGCATCCGGCGCCGCCGGGACGGATCGGGCTCCCGGGCTGCCCGTTCGAAGGAGGCCAGGATATGGTTGCGCAGATCGATGGCCTGATCCAGGGTCTTGAGGAAAAACGCATGCTCGGCGACCCCGGGCACCCCAAAGGTATGCTCGACGCTGCCGGGAGCCAGGATCAGGAAATCGTAGGGGATCGGCGGGCCGTCGGTCTCCAGCCGGCGGGCTTCGGCGTCGATCCGGCGGATCTCGGCCATTTCGAATCCCACGTTGGGAAACCGGCGAAGAAGGCCCCGGATGGGAAACGCGATGGCCTCGGGCTCGATCTCCGCGGCAGCGACCTGATAGAGCAGGGGGAGAAAGGTGTGATGGTTTCGCCGGTCCACCAGCAGCACTTCCACGGGCTCAAAGGCCAGGGTCCGCACGGCCCACAGCCCGCCGAACCCGGCGCCCACCACGACCACTCGCGGCCGATCCCGCCTCATGGTCATTTCCCCCTTCGTATGATCATCCGCAGGTGGGTGACAGCCCGATTTCTCTTCCCGAAACGGGGAGGGGGGATTTTTAGGCTCCCCCTTCCCTACGAGGAAAGGGGGCAGGGGGGGTAGGTCCGAGGACCCCTCCTTCTCCCTCCTCCCTGGATCTCGCTGTCGATCCGGCCATCCAGGGTATCTTAACCCGGCGCCGGCCCCTTTGCTTGTTCCGAATCAAAGAGGGAGGAACGCGGATCGCTGCAGAATAGATGCAGGCTCAGCGGGAGGAAGGAGACACACGATCCAGTAGAAAGCGGGAGGCTCTCCATCCTCTGAAGGCACGCACGGGAGAGTGGACCCGTATTTTCTTCGGGGTGGGCGGCTTGAACATCGGCTCGAATTTCCACATCAACATCATCGGGGAGATCTTCGATCGGGTGTATGCGGGATCGCCGGATACCTTCGTCGCCAATGAGGAGACCGTTTATATGCCGCCGGGGTCGACGGCCATCTTCGAGTTCACGACCGAGGTCCCCGGCCACCTTGTTCGGGCGCAAGGTGGAGAAGAGGAAGGCCGCCGATCATGGGAGGGAGAGCGCTTCCGCGGAGGACCGATGATCCGGGGGGAGTGGTCGATCGAAGAGCTGAGGGCGCGTTATCCCCGATCCCGGGAGGTTCTGATCCGCTGGGGGATGTGGTGCCC